>NZ_LWEJ01000114.1:0-27767 GCF_001635525.1 Alcanivorax sp. HI0007 | reverse complement strand
AGGCCCCTTGATATTTCTATAACCGCCTGATTGGGCTAGACTGCTTCACCTCTACAAAAGGAGTGTCAGCCAGAGCCGCCCGCCATAGAACGGGGCCCGGGGCCTCCAGCAACGACAGGTAGTAAAGACCATCATGACCGATAAACAGGTAGACGATCTCAATATCGCTTCACAGGAAGTGTTGATCACCCCCAATGCGCTGAAGGCAGAGCTGCCGCTTTCCGACAATGCTCGCCAGACCGTGATTGAGGGCCGCGAGACGATCCGTAATATCCTCGACCGCAAGGACCACCGTCTGTTCGTGGTGATTGGCCCCTGCTCTATCCATGACACCAAGGCGGCCATGGAGTATGCGCAGAAGCTGAAGGCGCTGGCCGAGGAAGTGAAGGACACCATCTACCTGGTGTTGCGTGTCTATTTTGAAAAGCCCCGCACCACCGTGGGCTGGAAGGGGCTGATCAACGACCCCTACATGAACGATTCCTTCAAGGTGCAGGACGGCCTGCACATTGCCCGCAAGCTGCTGCTGGATGTGGCCGAGCTGGGCCTGCCCTCTGCTACCGAGGCGCTGGACCCGACCACCCCGCAGTATCTGCAGGACCTGATTGCCTGGAACGCCATCGGCGCCCGCACCACCGAGAGCCAGACTCACCGGGAAATGTCCTCCGGTCTGTCCAGCCCGGTGGGCTTCAAGAACGGCACCGACGGCAGCCTGGATGTGGCGGTGAACGCCATGCTCAGCGTCAAGCACCCGCACCGTTTCCTGGGTATCGACCCGGAGGGCCGCGTGGCGCTGACCACCACCAAGGGCAACCAGTACGGCCACGTGGTACTGCGTGGCGGCGGCGGCAAGCCCAACTATGATTCCGTGTCTGTGGCCCTGGCCGAGCAGGCCCTGGAGAAAGCCGGTGTGTCCACCAACATCATGGTGGATTGCTCCCACTCCAACTCCAACAAGGACCCGAGCCTGCAGCCGCTGGTCATGGAGAACATTGCCAACCAGATTCTGGAAGGTAACCAGTCCATTGTTGGCTTGATGGTGGAATCGCATCTGAAGTTCGGTAACCAGAAGCTCCCGGCGAATCTGGAAGACCTGGAATACGGCGTGTCGATCACCGATGGCTGTATCGCCTGGGACACCACCGAGAAAGCCATTCGCGAGATGGCTGACAAGCTCCGCGACGTCTTGCCGAAGCGCAACAGCTGATCGCAGGCTGATACGGAAAAGCCGCCTTTTTGGCGGCTTTTTTGTGTCCGGGTTTTGATCCCTTGTAGGAGCGCCTCTCGAGGCGCGAATGACGTTAGAAGCGAGTAACGAGGTTCGCGTTTCGAAAAGCGTTTCGCTCCTCGTGACTCGTACCTCGAAACTTTACTCATTCGCGCCTCGAGAGGCGCTCCTACAAGGAACGGACCATAAAAAAGCCCGGCGCGAAGGCCGGGCTTTTCCTGTTGCGGTACTGAGTGGGACTTAGAACAAACCACCCAGCAGGTCTTCGAACAGATCCGTCAGGGCGTTGCCGGATTCCAGGGACAGGCCATCGCCGGTTTCCTGGTTCACCAGACAGGCCAGACCCAGGGTCAGCGACAGATTACCTTCATCGTTGAAGGCACTCAGCAGCGGACAACCGGGCAGCAGACCGATTTGTTCAGAGTTGAGCAGCTCGACTCGGTCCAGGGACTCGATAAAGCAGTCGGCCGGATCCACGGTACCGGTTCCGGACGTGTCCGGGCATACCTGGTCGGTGAGCGGGTTCGGCTCAGTCAGCGGGCCCAACAGCTCTTCCAGGGCAGCCAGGCCAGCGCCGGCTTCGCTCAGGCAGTCGGTGGGCGTGGTGGGACCCACACCACCGGCAGCGGTTTCCGGACAGAACTGCTCCAGCAACGGCGCCAGCGGGTTATCCCCACCGCCACCACCGGGCAGACCGCCACCGGCCGCTTCCATGAAGCAGGCCGCCGGATCAATCGGTGCATTGGCAGAGGTTTCCGGGCACAGGGCTTCGGTCAGCGGGTTGGAACCCAGCAGCAGCTCTTCCACGTTGCCGAAGTTGTTGCCGGCTTCGGTCAGACAGTCGATCGGCGTGGTCGGACCCAGATCCGCATCAGCGGTATTGGGGCAGAACTGCTCGAGTGCCATCGCCAGCGGGTTGCCGTCGGCACCCGGCAGGCCACCGCCGCCCGGGGCAAAGCCACCGGCCGCTTCCATAAAGCAGGCGGCCGGATCAATCGGGCTGTTGGCCGCCGCTTCCGGGCACAGTTGCTCGGTCAGCGGGTTGGAGCCCAGCAGCAGGTCCTGCACGTCTTCGAAGTTACCACCGGCTTCGGTCAGGCAGTCGATGGGGGTGGTCGGACCCAGGTCCGCTTCGGAGGTGTCCGGGCAGAACTGCGCCAGTACCGGCTGCAGCGGGTTGCCGTCGGCACCCGGCAGGCCACCGCCGCCCGGGTTGAAGCCGCTGGCCGCTTCCATAAAGCAGGCAGCCGGATCAATCGGGCTGTTCGCCGCCGCTTCCGGGCACAGTTGCTCGGTCAGCGGGTTGGAGCCCAGCAGCAGGTCCTGCACGTCTTCGAAGTTACCACCGGCTTCGGTCAGACAGTCGATGGGGGTAGTCGGGCCCAGGTCCGCTTCGGAGGTGTCCGGGCAGAACTGCGCCAGTACCGGCTGCAGCGGGTTGCCATCGGCACCCGGCAGGCCACCGCCGCCCGGGGCAAAGCCACCGGCAGCTTCTTCAAAGCAGGCAGCCGGATCAATCGGGCTGTTCGCCGCCGCTTCCGGGCACAGTTGCTCGGTCAGCGGGTTGGAACCCAGCAGCAGGTCCTGCACGTCGCCAAAGTTACCGCCAGCTTCGGTCAGACAGTCGATCGGTGTGGTCGGGCCCAGGTCGGCCATGGAAGTTTCCGGACAGAACTGCGCCAGTACCGGCTCCAGCGGGTTGCCATCGGCACCCGGCAGGCCACCGCCGCCCGGGTTGAAGCCACTGGCCGCTTCCATAAAGCAGGCAGCCGGATCAATCGGGCTGTTGGCCGCCGCTTCCGGGCACAGTTGCTCGGTCAGCGGGTTGGAGCCCAGCAGCAGATCCTGCACGTCTTCGAAGTTACCACCGGCT
The DNA here is from genome assembly GCF_001635525.1 of Alcanivorax sp. HI0007. Classification (NCBI taxonomy): domain Bacteria; kingdom Pseudomonadati; phylum Pseudomonadota; class Gammaproteobacteria; order Oceanospirillales; family Alcanivoracaceae; genus Alcanivorax; species Alcanivorax sp. HI0007. The sequence continues at coordinate 24,666 of NZ_LWEJ01000114.1, read as the reverse complement.
TCGGTCAGGCAGTCGATGGGGGTAGTCGGGCCCAGGTCCGCTTCGGAGGTTTCCGGGCAGAACTGCGCCAGTACCGGCTGCAGCGGGTTGCCATCGGCACCCGGCAGGCCACCGCCGCCCGGGGCAAAGCCACCGGCAGCTTCTTCAAAGCAGGCAGCCGGATCAATCGGGCTGTTGGCCGCCGCTTCCGGGCACAGCTGCTCGGTCAGCGGGTTGGAGCCCAGCAGCAGGTCCTGCACGTCTTCGAAGTTACCACCGGCTTCAGTCAGACAGTCGATGGGGGTAGTCGGGCCCAGATCGGCTTCGGAAGTGTCCGGGCAGAATTGCGCAAGTACCGGCTGCAGCGGGTTGCCATCGGCACCCGGCAGGCCACCGCCACCCGGGGCAAAGCCACCGGCGGCTTCTTCAAAGCAGGCAGCCGGATCGATCGGGCTGTTCGCCGCGGCTTCCGGGCACAGTTGCTCGGTCAGCGGGTTGGAGCCCAGCAGCAGGTCCTGAACGTCGCTGAAATTACCGCCAGCTTCGGTCAGACAGTCCAGCGGCGTGGTCGGGCCCAGGTCGGCTTCGGAGGTTTCCGGGCAGAATTGCGCCAGTACCGGCTGCAGCGGGTTGCCATCGGCACCCGGCAGGCCACCGCCACCCGGGGCAAGACCACCGGCCGCTTCCGTGAAGCAGGCAGCGGGATCGATCGGGCTGTTGGCGGCCGCTTCCGGGCACAGTTGTTCGGTCAGCGGGTTGGAACCCAGCAGCAGGTCCTGAACGTCCTGGAAGTTGCTGCCCGCTTCTGCCAGACAGTCAATCGGTGTGGACGGACCCAGGTCTGCCATCGCGGTTTCCGGGCAGAACTGTTCAAGGGCCGGAGCGAACGGATTGCTGCCACCGTCGCCGCCGTCTCCGCCATCGCCACCATCACCGCCGCCGGGGATATTGCCCAGGCCGAGCAGTGCTTCGGTGAAACACTGGGGAGGGTCGATACGGCCATCCGCATTATCCATGGGACAGATCTGCTCGGTCAGCGCATTGCTGGCGGTGAGCATGTCATAGATTTCGATGTAGGCACGGCTGGCTTCGTTCAGACAGTCGATGGGCGTTTGCGGTCCCAGTTCCTGTTCGCCGGTTTCCGGGCACAGCTGGGCGAACAACTGGTCAGCACCAGGCATTTCGCCACCGCCGCCACCGGGCAGCCCGCCCTGGCCGGCCGCTTCTGCGAAGCAGCTGGCAGGATCGAAGTCATCGCTTGCAGCTTCTTCCGGGCACAGCTGATCGGTAAGCGGGTTGGAGCCGCCGATCATGTCACCGATGTTCTGGAAATTACCGGCCGCTTCCTGCAGACAGGCTGCCGGGAAGGTGGCAGAACCGTCAAAGGAGGTGTCAGTATCGTAAAGGAAATCCTGATCCAGCATTTCGCCGTTGAAGGTCAGCGTGGCATCGAACACCTCCGCCGCTTCCGGGCAAAATTGCTGTACCACTGGATTCAGAGACAGCTCATAGCCGGTATCTTCCTCGGCAGCCTCCTCGCTTTCATCCAGACAGGCTTCCGGGTCTACGGCTCCCCCCTCTCCTGCATCACCGGACGCGCCGGGACACAGAGCATCGGTAAGCTCGTTCTGATCGTCGATGATCTCTGCGATTTCTGGAGGCAGGGCACGGGCCGCCGGACCAGAGTCGGCAGGCGTAGAACTGCTACCCCCACCGCCACAGGCCGTCAGCAGAGCCGCAAGGGCGCTACTGCCTACCAGAAGTTTTAGTTGATTAGCCAAGATGAACCCCTCCATCGTACTTTGTCGTCGTTATGGCTTCCGAACGGAAGCTGGCATCAGCGACTATGGAAGGGATGTGCAATCTGCTGTAGAGCAAGGAAGTTGGTGGACTGTAAGCAAGCGTAGCCAGCGTTACGGAAGCGTGTCTGAACCCTGGTCAGGGCTACTTTTGATAACAATTTACCGGTTGCGTGGCATATCCTGCCCCCCCACCACCCTGGCCCGGGCACGCACATGGCTGTGGCGATCCTTGTCATCCAGGTGGCCGTGCACAAAGGCACCGATTTCCTGCAACGCCTGACCCGCTTCCGGCAGCCAGGCTGCCAGGGCGTGGAAGACATGGGGCATGCGCTCCCAGACCTGTAGCTGGCAATCCACGCCCGCCTCTTTTGCCTGATCGGCAATGCGCACCGCATCACTGTAGAGCAGCTCGGTACTGCCCACCTGTACCAGCAACGGCGGCAGACCGGTGAAGTCGGCAAACACCGGCGACAGCATGGGGGATGCCGCGTCGTAGCCACGGCTGTAGGAGGCGGAGACGAAGTTCAGGGCACCAAGGGGAATCAGTGGTTCCTTATCCGCATTGTCCCGGATGCTGTCACCGGAACAGGTCAGATCGCCCCATGGGCTGATCAATACCGCTGAGGAGGGCAACGGCAGTTTCAGTTCCCGTAACCGCAGCAGGGTGACCAGTGCCAGGTTACCGCCGGCGGAATCCCCGGCAAAAACGATATGTTCACTGCTGTAACCACTGTCCAGTAACGCCTTGTATGCGCGCACCGCATCTTCCAGGGGAGCCGGATACACCCAGTCCGGTGGTTGCCGGTAATCCAATGCCAGGACCTTGGCCCGACAGTAATGACTGAGCCGCCAGGTGACGGCGCGATGGGAACGGGGCGACCCGAAAAAATAGGCGCCGCCGTGGAAGTACAACACCACCCGGTTACTGCGCACCCGCCGCCCGGTGATCAACCATTCCCCGGGCACACCCCCCACTTGTGCCCGGGCAATATGTACGTCGGACGGTACCGGCAACGCCAGCGTGACCGCATCGAATCCCAGTTGGGAAAATTTCATGAAACGGCGGGAGAATTTCAGTCGGCTGATCACCGGCTTGACCATATTCCTGGCCACCAGATTGATGGCCCTGCCCTGCCAGCTCAGTGCTGGATAATGTTTCTTGTTGTTCTTCATGGCTTGCGCCGCATCGAAACCGTTGCTTCGAGACTAAGCGTTGATCGTGATACGGGCAAGGTGACAGGAAAGCGGGAAATGTAGAAACGTGCGAAACAGATCTGCACCGCCTTCAATTTTTATTTTTGTTGTAGGAGCTATGCTCTTGCATGGCGAAGAGAGACTCGTCGCGCTGAAAGGCTGCTGGAAAGCGCCGTGTTTTCGCCATGCAAGCATAGCTCCTACAAAAGATCGGTGGCCAATGTGTAGGGTGGGTTAACCGGGGAAAGGCGGTGACGAGTTACGAGGAGCGAGTTACGAAAAGCGAAAAGCTACCCGCTCTGTTGTTTCACGGTTTTGATTTTCGAAACTCGTATCTCGTACCTCGCAACTCGCCCCTCCATCAAACGCTGCAGCTTTCCAGCAGCCCACGCAGTTCCGGGATGCAGGAGCCGCAGTTGGTGCCGGCCTGGCAGCCTTTGCCGATGGCTTCCACGCTGTCTGCACCCTCTTCCACTGCGGCCTGAATGGTTTTCTCGCGCACCTGAAAACAGCTGCAGATCACGGGTCCCAGGTCAGGGCCGGCATCCACCGGTTGGCCGGCAAGCAGCGCCAGGTGCGGGGTGTCTGCCTCGTCAGCGAAACAGTTGGCCAGCCATTCCACATCGCACAGCGGCAGTTCATCGCCGATGGCCAGCCATGCCAGCAATCGACCTTCGCTGTCCAGGGCGGCGCGACGGAAGTGTCCGGTGGCAGGGTCGTTGAGTGCCAGCCACTGAGCGGCGTCGGGAAGCCAGTCGTGCAGCTGTTGTTCGGTTAGGTCCGCATCGCCGGCCAGCCGATAGCGCTGTACCTGGCCCGCCTGCAAAAATGCATCGACGGGAACTCGGGCCCAGTACTCCACGGCGGGAGGGGGCGCCGCCGTGAACAACCAGCCATGCCAGCGGGGTTGCCAGTCGCTGACGTTGACCGGCGTATGCTTGAACGCCGGCTGGCCGGAATGCGGATCCAGACGTGCCGGTACCAGGGCATCCACCCGGGCACGGCGAGAAAACTGATCGGTCCAGTGCATGGGCATGAAGGCGGTGCCGGGACGTTGCCCGGCATCGCTGGTGACCCGCACCAGGGCGTCACCGACCTTGCTGGCAAGGCGTACAAAGCCGCCTTCCTTGAGTCGGTAACGTTCAATATCGTTGGGATGCAAGGCCGCAAACGGTTCGCTCAGGTGGGCAAACAGACGTCCGGCGCGGCCGGTACGTGTCATGGTGTGCCACTGGTCGCGGATACGGCCGCTGTTGAGAATGATCGGGAAGGCATCACCGATCCGGTGGACGTTGGGATTCTCGCAGACCACGAAACGGGCACGACCATCCGGCGTGGCGAAGTGTCCGTCGCCGAAGCAGCGAGGCTCCCCTTGCAAGGGCCACTGTTGTGGCTGCCATTGCTCATACTGGTCGGCGCTCAGGTCCGCGGCAGCAGTCATATCCAGCCGCTTGCCAAATCTGCCCGCCAAGGCGGTGAGCGCCGAGTACTCGGCAAAAATCTGATGTTCGTGCTGGTAGGGAAACGCGGAGCTGTAGCCCATGCGCCGGGCCACTTCGCTGATAATCCACCAGTCCGCCCTGGCATCACCCGGGGCTTTCACAAACGGACGCTGCCGTGACACGCACCGCTCGGAGTTGGTCACCATGCCGGATTTCTCCCCCCAGCCCAGGGCGGGCAGGCGAATATCGGCGCAAGCCAGGGTGTCGCCGCTGGCCACGCAGTCGGAGACCACCACGGTGTCACAGGCCATCAGTGCATGACGCACCCGATCCGCTTCCGGCAGGGAATCCACCGGGTTGGTGGCCATGATCCACACCGCTTTTACCTGACCGCTTTCCACCGCATTGAACAGGTCCACCGCAGTGAGGCCGTTTTCAGTGGCCAGGGTGTCGGTCTGCCAGAAATCCGCCACGGCTGCGTGGTGTTCCGGGTTATCAATATCCAGGTGCACGGCAAGCTGGTTTGCCAACCCCCCCACTTCGCGACCGCCCATGGCATTGGGCTGGCCGGTGATGGAAAACGGGCTGGCGCCGGGCTTGCCCACCCGGCCGGTGGCCAGGTGGGCGTTAATGATGGCGTTTCCCTGATCTGAACCGTTGCGGGCCTGATTAACGCCCTGGGAAAACACGGTAACCGTCCGGTCGCAGGCGGCAAACCAGTCATAAAAAGTGGTCAGATCTTCCTGGCTGACACCCAGCTGCTCGGCCAGAGTAGCCCAATCATTGCCCTGCTCCCGTGCTGTGGCCAGCGTAGCCGCGAACCCCTCGGTGTGGGCATGGATATAGTCGCGGTCCAGGCCATTGTGATCATCCAGCCAGGTGAGCAGACCGTTGAAAAGCGGCACATCCTGGCCGGGACGTATGGCCAGGTGCAGGTCGGCCAGATCACAGGTGGCCGTCCGGCGGGGGTCGATCACCACCACTTTCATGTGCGGCCGCACCTGTTTGGCGGCAGCGATGCGCTGGTACACGATGGGGTGCGCCCAGGCGGTATTGGAGCCGGTGAGAATCACCAGGTCCGCCAGCTCCAGATCCTCGTAACAACCGGGCACCACGTCTTCGCCAAAAGCCCGCTTGTGGGCAACCACCGCACTGCTCATGCAGAGGCGGGAGTTGGTATCGATGTTGGCGCTGCCAATAAACCCTTTCATGAGTTTGTTGGCCACGTAATAGTCTTCAGTGAGCAACTGGCCGGACACATAGAAGGCCACGGCATCCGGACCATGTTCTTCGACGATACGGCGAAAACGGTCGGCCACTTCATCCAGGGCCCGATCCCAGGAGACGCCCTCCCCGTTGACCTGCGGCTGCAACAGACGATCCTGATCGCCCAGGGTTTCCAGTACCGAAGAGCCTTTTACACACAGGCGACCGGCATTGGCCGGGTGCTGCGTGTCACCCTGCAGGGTAATGCCATCGGTTTTGATGCCGCAGCCCACGCCGCAGTAAGGACAGGTGGTGCAAATACTCATGCGGCAAGGTTCTCCTGGTTATCGTCGCCAGGGGCTGGAAGATTGCAGAAGGCTTCCCCCAACAGCAGGCTGGAACGCACCGCACTGATATCCGTGCGGTTCCGCCACAGGCTTTCATAGAAAGGGGCTTCGGCCACGCTGCCATACAACACCATGCCGGTGATGCGATTGTCGCAAAGCTGCAGGCGGCAATAACTGCCAGGCAAACTCAGCTGCAGGGTGTCACCCTCTCCGGAGAAATCCCCGAAGGAGACCAGATCGATGCCGGAAATCTTCAGCCGGGTGGCGCTATCTGCATACAGATATCGACGGTGACCCAGCTCGGCCAGATGGCTGGCACAGACCGCCGCCTGTTCATACAGGGGCGCTACCAGACCGAAGGTACGCTGGCGATGCTCCACGCATTCGCCGATGGCATAAATGGCCGGGTCGAACGTTTGCAAGGTATCGTCGACGCGAATCCCCTGGTTCACGGTCAGACCGGCCTGTTCGGCCAGTGCCATGCGAGGCACGATCCCCACCGCCTGGACCACATAATCCGCAGGCAGGCGCTGACCATCGCCCAGCTGAACGGCGGCGACAGCGCCCCGCCCGTTGTCTTCGATGGTTTGCGTACGGGCCTTCATGACAAACTTCAGCCCCCGGGCTTCCAGATCCTGTTGCAGGCGATGGCCTGCCGCCTCATCCAGTTGCTGGTTAAGCAGATGGCCACGGCTGTGAACCAGCGTCACATCGTGCCCCTGTTTCACCAGGGCATCCGCCGCCTCCAGGCCCAAAAACCCGCCGCCCACCACCACCACCCGGCCAGGGGGCAGGGACAATAGTGTTCTGACGTCATGAAGATCACGAAAGCTCATGACGCCTTTCAGGTCCACACCGTCCACCGGCAACTGGCGCGGTGCCGCCCCGGTGGCCAGCACCAGGCGATCATAATCGAGTCTGTGTCCCGCAGCGGTGATCACCTGTCGCCGATGGCGATGAATCTGTACCACCGGCGAGCCGGTGATAAGGCGAATATCCCGGTCGCGATACCACTGGTGGGGATAGGTGGTAATGGTCTGCTCGTCCGTACCGCCCCCCAGCAAGGGGGACAGCATGACCCGGTTGTAACCGGCAAAGGGCTCTTCCCCCACCACCGTGATCTGATACAGATCCGGTGCCAGGCGGGTGAGCTCTTCCAGCAGGCGGCACGCCGCCATGCCGTTACCGATGACTACCAGTCGCTTCATTACCGCATCGCCCTCGTGCTGTTCAGGCCGGGATGGCCAGCTTGATCACGTCCCCTTCCACCTGAACCGGATAGACCGTGAGGGAGACTTCCTCGTCTTCCAGACACTGGCCGGTTTCCAGGTCGAAATGCTGCTTGTAGATTGGCGATGCCACCACGCGCTTGTCGCCCAGGGAGCCAAGGATCCCCCGGCTCAGCACATTGGCCTGGCTGAACGGGTCGCGATTATCCAGAGCGTAGAGATTGCCATCGCGGGTGCGGAACAGGGCGGCCTGGCGCCCGGGTAGACGGACGCCCACCCCGGTGCCCGGCAGTACATCATCAAGCTTGCAGACGGTTTGCCACTGCACGGCTACAGAACTGTTCATGCTCATGCCTCCTCGACCAGTTCGATACGTTCATGCTCATAGGCCGGACGACGCTGACCCCGCTCACGCACGTATTTCAGATTGTCATCGGCACTGTCATCGTTAACGAAATGTTTGAAACGTTTCAGCGCTTCATCGTCTTCGATGGTGGTCTTCCACTCACACTGGTAGGTGTCGATCACGTGTGCCATTTCCGCTTCCAGCTCGGCACCGATACCCAGGGAGTCCTCCAGAATCACCTGCTTCAGGTAATCCAGGCCGCCTTCCAGGTTTTCCAGCCAGACGCTGGTGCGCTGCAGGCGATCGGCGGTCTTGATGTAGAACATCAGGAAACGGTCGATGGTCTTGATCAGTGCTTCGTCGGAGAGATCGGACGCGAACAGGTCCGCATGGCGCGGGCGCATGCCGCCGTTGCCGCACACATACAGGTTCCAGCCTTTCTCGGTGGCGATCACCCCCACATCCTTGCTTTGCGCTTCGGCACATTCGCGGGTACAGCCACTGACCGCCATCTTGATCTTGTGGGGACTGCGCAGACCTTTGTAACGCTCTTCCACCTGAATAGCGGTACCGACCGAATCCTTCACCCCATAGCGGCACCAGGTGGAGCCGACACAGGATTTCACGGTACGCAGGGACTTGCCGTAGGCGTGGCCGGTTTCAAAGCCGGCATCCACCAGGGTGCGCCAGATATCCGGCAACTGCTCCACGCGGGCACCAAACAGATCCACCCGCTGGCCACCGGTGATCTTGGTGTAGAGGTCGTATTTCTTGGCCACTTCACCGAGCACGATCAGCTTGTCCGGAGTAATTTCGCCGCCGGCCACACGGGGTACCACGGAATAGGTACCGTCGCGCTGCAGGTTGCCCAGGAAGTAGTCGTTGGTGTCCTGCAGGCCCGCGTGGGGCTTCTTCAAGACGTAGTCGTTCCAGCAGGACGCCAACACCGAGGCGACCGTGGGTTTACAGATGTCACAGCCGTCACCGCTACCGTGTTTTTCCAACAGTTCGTCAAAGGTGGTGATCTGACCGACTCGCACCAGGTGATAGATTTCCTGACGGGAATACGGGAAGTGTTCGCACAGGTGGTTGTTCACTTCCACACCGCGTTTTTCCAGTTCGCTGTCCAGTACCTGTTTCACCAGTGCCGAACAACCGCCACAGGTGGCGGAGGCCTTGGTGCAGGATTTCAGGTCACCAACGGTCATGGCACCGCCATCAATGGCCGCGCACAGATCACCTTTGGAGACGTTGTTACAGGAACAGATCTGGGCGCTGTCAGGCAGGGCATCGGCCCCCAGCAACGGCGCACCATCAGAGACCGGCGCCACCAGGGCGGCAGGGTCACCGGGCAGGTCCATCTCATTCAGACAAAGCTGCAACAGGTTACCGTAGTCGTTGGCATCCCCCACCAGTACCGCACCGAGCAGTTTCTTGCCGCACTCACTGATCACCGCCTTCTTGTAGATGCCGGCGGTCTGATCCATGAACACGGTGCTGCGCGAACCGGGGGTATTGCCATGGGCATCACCAATGGACGCCACATCCACGCCCATCAGTTTCAACTTGGTGCTCATGTCCGCACCGAGGAACTGTTTTTCCTGCTTGCCCATCAGATGTTCGGCCGCGATCTCCGCCATCTGGTAACCCGGTGCCACCAGGCCGAAGATGCGCCCTTCCCACAGCGCCACCTCACCGATGGCATAGATGTTGTCATCGGAGGTGACACAGTGGTTGTTCACCACAATCCCGCCTCGCTCGCCGATGTCCAGTTCACAGGCGCGACCCAGTTCGTCATGGGGACGAATCCCGGCAGAGAACACAATCACATCGGTTTCCAGATGTCTGTCTTCACCGAAATTCATTCGATGTTTGCAGCTTTCCCCGTCGACAATATCCCGGGTTCCGGTGTTGGTGTGCACAGTGACACCCAGCTCCTGGATCTTGTCCTTGAGCAGGCCACCCCCAAAGTCGTCCACCTGCACGGCCATCAGGCGCGGCGCGAACTCCACCACATGGGTTTGCAGACCCAGATCATGAAGGGCTTTTGCCGCTTCCAGACCCAACAGGCCACCCCCCACCACCGTGCCGACCTTGCCATCCTTACTGGCGGCGATAATGGCATCCAGATCCTCAATGGTGCGGTAGACGAAACAGTTGTCCCGGTCGTTACCGGGAATCGGCGGCACAAACGGATAGGAACCGGTGGCCAGCACCAACTTGTCGTAACCCAGTGTCTCGCCGGTATGGGTGGTCACCGTACGAGCGACACGATCAATGACGTCCGCCTTGGTATTGAGCTTCAGCGTGATGTTGTGCTGATCAAAGAAACCTTCCGGCACCAGCGACAGGTCATCGGCAGTCTTGCCGGAGAAATAGCCGGTTAGTCCCACGCGGTCATAGGCCGGCAGTGGCTCCGCGCACAATACAGTAATGTCGAAGTGCTCGCGGCCACCCTGGGCTACCAGGGACTCCAGATAACGTTGACCCACCATGCCGTGGCCAATAAGTAGAAGTTGTTGCTTTGCCATAAGGCTCACCCTCGCGGTGCATGACTGACACTCACCACTGAGCAAGCCCTGTGCCAACTTGATAACCCCATGTTTCCAATAGATTTATTGGTTTTTTCTGGCAATAAATCCAAAAAAACTGCTTTCTTTTAATGCGTTCATGCACGAGAAAAATGCATTTTTCCGTGCACCGACATGGCACAAAAACGCTCCGCATTTGCGCACAGGGATTGTCTTATTGCGGCTGCATTTCATTTTATTTTATTGAAAACAGTCACTTACCAAGGTGGCACAGGAGTTGCTCAGATCAGCCCGTCGTTAACCGCCCATGCATGGAGAAGTCATGAGCGATCAAAAGCTGAATCTGTTGAACCTGTCCGCGCCGCGTATCCGCCTGTTGCACCTGAGCTGGCTGGCGTTCTTTATTACCTTTGTTGTCTGGTTTTCCCATGCGCCATTAATGGGGCACCTTCGGGAAGCCTTCGATTTGAGCCCGGACCAGATAAAAGCGTTGCTGATACTTAACGTGGCCCTGACCATTCCTGCACGGGTGATCATCGGCTCACTGGTGGACCGCTTCGGTCCCCGACTGGTGTTTGGCTCACTGTTGATGCTGGCCGCGCTCCCCTGCTGGGCCTTCGCACTTTCCACCAGCTATGAACAGCTGGCAGTCACCCGTCTGCTGATGGGGTTTGTGGGGGCCGGCTTCGTGGTGGGCATCCGCCTGATCAGCGAGTGGTTTCCGGCCCGGGAAGTGGGCCTCGCGGAAGGCGTTTATGGGGGCTGGGGCAACTTCGGCTCCGCTGCCGCGGCGATTACCCTGCCTTCCCTGGCTCTCCTCTATGGCGGCGAAAACGGCTGGCGCTGGGCCATTGCCACCACCGGTGCCGTGGCCTTCCTCTATGGCACCTTTTTCCTGTGGCGGGCACGCAACACGCCCCAGGGGGCGTCCTACTTCAAGCCGAAGAAAGCCAGCGCCCTGGAAGTGAGCAGCAAGAAGGACCTGTTCTTTTATCTGGCCATGAGCCTGCCGCTGTACATTGCCCTGCTCGTCATCGTCTGGCGCCTGGGCCCCACCAACCTGAATCTATTTGGCCAGACCACCCAGTTACTGTTGGCAGCACTGATTATCAGCCTGGCCGTGATACAGCTCGGTCAGGCCTGGCGGGTCAACCGTGATCACCTCAAGGAAGGGGTTCCTGAACACGACCGCTACAGTTTCAAGCAGGTGGCGATTCTGGATCTGGCCTACATGGTGACCTTTGGCTCCGAGTTGGCAGTGGTGTCCATGCTGCCGCTGTTCTTTACCGATACCTTCAGCCTGAGCGCGGTCACCGCCGGTCTGCTGGCCTCCGGCTATGCCTTTATGAACCTGGTCGCTCGTCCCGGTGGCGGCTGGGTCTCCGACAAGTTCGGGCGCAAAAAATCCCTGGCGATCCTGCTCTGCGGGCTGATGGTGGGTTACGGCCTGATGAGCCAGATCGGCAGCAGCTGGCCCATTGCCCTGGCGGTGATTGCGACCATGTGCTGCTCCTTCTTTGTGCAGGCTGGCGAGGGGGCCGTGTTTGCCACCGTGCCGCTGATCAAGCGCCGCCTTACCGGTCAGATCGCCGGTATGGTGGGTGCCTACGGCAATGCCGGCGCCGTGATCTTCCTGACCGTGCTGACCTTTGTGGATCCGTCCACCTTCTTCCTGGTGATTGCCGCCAGCGCAGCCGTGGCCCTGGCCGCCGTGCAGTTTCTGGATGAACCCAAGGGGCATATTGCGGAAATCGACGAAAAAGGCGACGTTCAGCTTATTGAGGTGGGCTGAGTCTCTCCGCCACGTCATACACAGGAGTTTTGATCATGGATGTAGCCAGCGCCACCGCTACCGCTCCGGAAGCCACCGTCGAACCGGACCTGCACCCGCAGGTTCGCATCGGCCAATACAGCGATCCGGGGCCCAAGCTGCATAACCAGGATGCCCTGGCCATGCAGATCCCCGAGGGCCCACTGTTACGTACCAAGGGTATTGTGGCCGCCCTGGCCGATGGCCTGTCCAGTGCCGGTGCCGCCCGGGAGGCCGCGGAGTCCTGCGTACTGGGATTCATCAATGATTACTACGCAACGCCAGCGCTGTGGAGTGTGCCGCGCTCTGCACAGCGGGTGCTGGAAGCGCTCAATCGCTGGCTCTGCCGTCAGACCATGGCCGGCGAGAGCCACCTTTGCACCCTGTCATTGCTGATTCTTCGCTCACGCACGGCGCATCTGTTTCAGGTGGGGGATTCCCGCATCTGGCGGCTACGCAATGAGCGACTGGAATGCCTGACCCGGGACCACAGCCGTATCATCGGTGACAACCGTCAGGTGCTTACGCGGGTGATGGGCGGCGATACCCGCCTGGATGTGGACTACAGCAGCAGCGACTTGCAGGTGGGCGATGTGTTCCTGCTCACCAGTGATGGGGTCCACGGTTTCCTGTCACGTTCCCGCATGCAGGGCATCGTCCGCGCCAGTGGCCAGCCGGAGGTGGCCGCCCGCAGCCTGGTGGAAGCGGCCCTGGCCAGTGGCAGTGATGACAACCTGAGCTGTCAGGTACTGCAGGTGGATGGCCTGCCGGACGCCAGCGCCGACGAAGCCCTGCGCCAGCGCGGCAGCCTGCCGTTGCCGCCCCCGTTAAGCCCGGGTATCCACCTGGACGGTTTCACCGTGAAGCGGGAGCTTTACGCCAGTGTGCGCAGCCATCTGTATCTGGTGGAGGATGACAGTGGCAAACCCTCTGTACTGAAGACGCCGTCGGTAAACCTGGAAGATGACCGGGATGCGCTGGAGCGCTTTGTCATGGAAGGCTGGGTGGGCCAGCGACTGCGCAATGCCCACCTGCTGCACACCCTGCCGCTGCCGGACAACCCCAGCTGCCTGTATCAGCATCTGGAGTTCATTGACGGCGTCACCCTGCAACAGTGGCTGAAGGAACATCCGGATGTGGCCGTGGAAGAAAAACTGTATCTGGCGGACCAGTTGCTCAACGGGGTCCGCGCCCTGCACCGGGCCGATGTGATCCATGGCGACCTGAAGCCGGACAACATCATGGTGGATACCCGCGGGCTGGTTCGCATCGTGGATTTCGGGAGTTGCCATTGTCGCGGCATGGAGCAACACAATGCCGGCATCCCCCTTGGCACCCGGGATTACAGCGCTCCGGAACTGCTGGATGGCGTCGCCCCCAGCGAACAGAGCGATCTGTTTTCCGTGGCGGTGATCATTCATGAAATGCTCACCGGATCGCTGCCCTGGCAGGGCCGCTACGAAAAGTCCGCCCATCGACCCCTTCCGCCCCTGCAGGGCCACAACGCCTTCGTGCCGCTGTGGATCAACAACGTGCTGCAGATCGCCCTGCAACACCAACCCAAACAACGCTTCACCGATGCCGCCGAATTCCGCGATGCCCTGCGCCGCCCGGTACGCAGCCGCAAACCGGTCATCGACAACGACATCCGGCAACTGCGCATCTGGAAAGGAATCAGTATTGTGCTGGGAGTGTTGTTGCTGATTAGTGTCGCGACGAGATAATTAATAATGAATAGTTAATAATTAATAACGCGCGATACCGGATGATCTTGTGTGCAACGCATGAGACCGCGCCCATATCCTGGGCGCGGCCTCATGCGTTTCTGTTACGACGACACACTTATCGCGCAGCTATTAATTATTCATTATTAACTATTAATTATCCCAGGCTGCCCAACTCAAATCGCCGACCGTTGCTCTCCACAAACAGCTTCCCGTTTTCCTCAACCGCCCAGTCCACCAGCTGATAGAACGCGGACCGTCCGATCAGGGCTTCCAGGTTTTCCCGGACCAGCAGATACGGTGACGGTTCGCCGGTTTGCGGGTCGGTTTCCACCCGCAGGGGATGGTTATCGCCGGCGACCACATGGCTGCCCACATTGGTGGTGAAGACCAGTTTGTTGACCCCGCCCTCTTCCACGCGCTGCACTTCCACCGCCACAAAGGGGGCATCGTCCACCTGGATGCGCAGTTTTTCCACCGGGGTGATCAGGAAGTAGTCATCGCCTTCGCGCAGCAAGATGGTGGAAAACAGTGCCACCATGCGTTCACGCTGGATGGGGGAATTCTGGTAGTACCAGGTGCCATCCCGGGCAATACGCATGTCGATATCCGCATGGCGCTCCGGCTGCCACTGGTGCACCGGCGGCAGGCCGCTTTCATCCTTGTCCGCTTTCTCCAGTAGTGCCAGCAGTTCTTCCGCCTGTTTCATCGCGGCCCCCGTTGGCCCTTGTTGCCCATGCGGATGCCGATCTCGATAAGGAAATCCAGGAAGTCGTCCTTGTCATCGATGAGCTTCTGGTAGAACGGGGATTCCATCAACGCCACCGCACCATGGGCCAGCGCCCAGGCGGAGCAGATATGATAGATCGGGTCCACATCTTCCAGGGAGCCTTCGGCAATGCGCGCCTTGACGATATCCGTCAGGCGGGCAAAGTTGGCTTCGCGAATGCGATGCAACTTGTCCACCAGCTCCGGCAGGGCATGATCCTTGATCACCTTGTTCTCAAGGCGGTCGAACAACTGGTAGCGCTTGGGGTCACTGATCCGGAAACGGAAATACTCCCGCGCCAGTCTCTCCTTGTCGTCGCCACCGGAAATGCTCTGGAACACCTCAGCCAGATCCTCCTCATAACGGAGCATCAGCAACAGGTAAATCTCGTTCTTGGTCTCGAAGTGCTTGTAGATGGTGCCCTTGCCGATACCGACCCGGTCGGCAATCATTTCCACGGTCACACGGTCTTCGCCCTCTTCCAGAAACAGTTCAAGGGCTGCATCGAGAATCTGTCGCTCCCGTTGACGAAATTCCTGCGCCTTGCGCGTGGCTTTTTCCAGGTCACCCATCAATTTCTCCTTCGAACCCGTCATACCAGACGTAAGGACGGTTTGAGAAACCTCTGATCAGAGGCTCCTAACTCCCGCAATTCTAACGTATTCCCTTTTTATAAACACAGGCTTGTATTGATGGAAATACCACAGGGGTTAGCATAGCGTCATGACACACTCGCCCAGCATGGAGGCATCATGGCTCACCCGGAATTTCCCCACCGTGAAGACCTGCTTTACCTGAACCATGCGGCGGTGGCTCCCTGGCCCGCACGTAGCCGCCATGCGGTGGCGGAATTCGCCCGTCAGAACTGTGAGATCGGTGCCCGTGATTACCCCCAGTGGCTGAAAGTGGAGCAACGCCTGCGCGAACGCCTGTCCTGGCTCATTGGCGGCGTCAGCACCGACGAGATCGCCCTGTTGAAAAATACCTCCGAGGGTTTATCAGTGATTGCCCAGGGCATTGATTGGCAGGCCGGTGACCAGGTCGTGATCAGCGATCAGGAGTTCCCTTCCAACCGTATTCCCTGGGAAGCGCTGGCGGATCAAGGTGTCGAGGTGGTTACCGTGGGCCTGGATACGGCCCGGCCGGAACAGGCGGTCATCGATGCGCTGGGGCCCCGGACACGGCTGGTCTCGCTCTCCGCCGTGCAGTATGGCACCGGTCTGCGGATGGACATGGCGCCCATCGGCGCAGCCTGCCGGGAACGGGACATCCTGTTCTGTGTGGATGCCATCCAGATCCTCGGTGCGCTGCCCTTCTCCGCGGAACAGGCAAAGGCAGATTTCGTGGTGGCGGATGGTCACAAGTGGATGCTGGGCCCGGAGGGGCTGGCATTGTTTTATTGCCGCCAGGACGTGCAAGACCGGCTGACCCTGCGCCAGCATGGCTGGCATATGGTGGCCAATGCGGGGAATTACACCACCACCGACTGGCAAGTGGCCAATAATGCCCGCCGTTTCGAATGCGGCAGCCCCAATATGCTGGGGGCCCATGCGCTGGAGGCCTCCCTTTCCCTGCTCGAGGAAGAAGGCATGGCCCAGGTGGCCGCGGCCCTGCAGGACCGGGTGCAGCGACTGATCGACGGACTGGGCAAGCGCGGCGCGACTCTGCTCAGCCCTGCGGAACCGCAGCGGCGGGCCGGCATTGTCACCTTCAGCTTGCCGGAGGAAACGCCGGCAAAGACCTTCCAGCGTCTGCGCCAGGCCGGTGTGGTCTGTGCGGAACGGGGCGGCGGAGTACGATTCTCACCCCATTTCTATACCGACTATTCGGTCATCGACCGGGCCCTGGCCCTGTTGTAAGCTGCTGAGCTTCTTTTCATCCCCGGAGTCACCATGAGTCGACAACTGGCCTTCTACCAATGGATCTGCCGTCGCCTGCAACGGGACGAGCCGTTCAGTGGCCAGCCCAGTGCCGACCTGGACAGCCTGCGTACGGTGATCAAACCCTGTGACGTACTCCTGGTAGCCGGCCACAGCAACGTTGACCGTACCTTCAAGGTCATCGGTGACAGCCGTTTTGCCCGGGCGGTACTTTACATCGGTCGGCTTCATGACGTGGCAGACCCGGCCTTGCGCGCGCTGCTGGCGGACTACACCCCCTGCGAACCGGATACCCAGCTGGTGATTGATGCGCGGCTGGAACGGGGGCTGATCGTGGAACCGCTGTCTGCCCTGGAAGGCCGGCAGATCCGTGTCTGCCGGGCCCAGGGACTCAGTGACAATGAAGCACAGGACGTATTGCGCTATGCGATCAGCCGGATCGGCGCCGGTGGCAGCCAGTCCTGGGCGGCATTGGCACTGTTGACCCTGATGCCGTGGCGATGGCTGCCGCTGCGTTGGCGCCTCAATATTTTCCGGCGCTGGGCCGGAGAGCTGGTGCGGGCCCTGACTGGCACCGTGGTCGCCGATGCGTTCAGCTTTGTGCAATTCCCGGTGCTGCCGCTGGTCAAGGAAGATCGCGCCGGCAGCCGCCTACTGCGGCTTCAGCCCCGGGCCATCACCGCCGCCGATTTCGACCACTCCCCCTACTTCGAGATCATCAAGGCCCCCTTCCAGTTAACGGAAATTCCCAGGGGAATGGATGCCGTGCCCTGGAAAGGCAACCAGGGCGCGCTGGCGCCGGAGCGCCAGCGGCACCTGTCATTGGTAGAACCGACGACCGGCAACCAGGGCTAGCCCCAGCAGCGCCAGCAACGACAGGCTGCCACCCCCACCGCCGCCGCCACCGCCACTGTCCGGCGCCGTGCTGGGCGCCGTGCTTGCACTGCGGGCTTGCGCCGGGCGGGTATAGGCCTTGCTATCGCCGGTGGGAAAATCCCCGTTATCGGTCCACACCTGCACAGTCATGGCATCATAGCCCTGACCCGACAGCACCAGTTGCTGCGCCGCGGACTGGCCCGCAGACAAATCCCCCAGTCCGCACTGAACTGTGCGGCTGCCGCTGCAGTTTTCCGTCAACTGCACGGTCTGCCAACCACTGGGTAATGCAAAACTCACTCTTACCCGGGCAGCACTCTCATGGGTCGCCGCATTGCGAACCTGGGCACTGACGCGCACATGGCCGTCGCTACCCCGGTTGGAGGTCAGGCTAAGCACCACATTGGGCTCGTTGCTGAAGACCAGATTGAACGCTTCACTACGCAGGCTGAAGTAATCGTAGGCATCACTGATCGGACTTACCCGTACCTGATCGGCCCAGCGGCTGGAGGCCTTCAGGGTCATGGCATAGCTGCCGCTGCTCTGCCCCAATGCCAGGAACAGGCTGTTGCGGCAATCGGTATACCCCGTGTAGGTGCGACAGGACAGGCCCGGCACCGATACGGACAGCCCGGGCTTGTGCTCGATACGCAGGCCCACATTGCGTGCATCCGTGCGCGTACTGGTGTTGGCAATGCGCGGGTACAGGGTCACCGAACTGCCCGTGTTGCGGTACTGATCACCGTTGAGGCCCTCGGCCTGCAGGTCCACCAGCCCACCGGAGGTGGTTTCCTCCAGCCAGGGCAAGTAGCGGTCGACACGGGTATAGACCGCGGGCACACCATTGGTGGCACAGGTTTCATGACCATAGCTGGTGACGCCCACCAACCATTGCTGGTCTTCGTTGTGATAAACCAGCGGGCCGCCGCTGTCACCCCGACAGGAATCCTGTTTCTGGCCCTTTGGGTTCATCTCACCGGCGCAGATCTGATTATTGGTCAGGCTACTCCACTGGCTGGCGCAATAGTCCTGCGGCACGAAGTCCAGATCCGCCTTTTGCAGGGTGTCTGTCAGGGCATAGCCATCCGGCGTGGTGGAGCCCCAGCCCAGCACCTCCAGAACCTCATCGTGGCTGCCTGCGGCAAGCCCGGTAACGATATGGGGCTTGGCCATATCCAGCGGTGCAAACCGGCTGGGAGACGCCAACTGGAGCAAGGCCAGATCATTATGGAACTGGGCAGCATTGTAGGCCGGATGCAGCTGCAGATCGGTAACCGCCAGCCGCTCGGGGGTTGCAGCTGTGTTGCGGTTCACGCTGCCCAGGGAAACAAACAGCATGTTTGCCTGCACGTTATCCACACAATGAGCTGCGGTCAGCACCCAGCGGGGGGCAATCAGGGTGCCGCCACACAGTGTCGACGTGTAAGCGGGATTGCCGGACCGGCTGATTTCCACCTCGGCCATCCACGGCCGCACCTGTGTGACATCCTGTCCCCCGACCACCCGGGGCTGGGCATCCAACGCCGATACCGTCTGAACCAGACCTGCCCCCAGCAACAAGGAGACCATCAAACGATACATAAAATTACCCTCAGTTAGCGTTTCGTTACGCAACCGATACTAACTAAGGAATTTGCCTTATACCTGTGACCTGGTTCTGATATTAGAACGATGGCACCCAGGTGCCAGAAGATCGTTAAAAATGACCACCCAGTCCAGTCATTTTGTGGCTATTTTTGTCGCATTTAGCGACAGATCGCGTCATTTTGCATTTATTTTTAATGCACATTTTTATAATGCAAAACGCTTTATATGAATGCAAGCTTTTACAAGTTTCACACCGGATTGTCCGACTGACCCGTCAGTCGGTACGGTCGTCTTGCACGCCTGCGTCATCGTCCTCTTCCGGAGACGGCAGGCTGCGTCGCGCCTTGGCACCCAGATCTTTCAACTGATGGGCCTGACGCAACAGATTACCGTTACCCGTGGTCAGGCGCTTGCGGGTCTGCTCCCAGGAGGAGGTTGCCTTGGCAAGCTTGTCGCCAACGTCGTCCAGGGATTCCGTTACCAGGGACACCTGGTCACAGATTTTTCCGGCGCGGTCGGCAATATCCAGGGCATTACGATTCTGGTATTCGTAACGCCAGATGTTCTGGATAGTCCGCAACGTGACCAGCAAGGTGGTGGGGCTGACCAGGACGATATTGCGGGCAAAGGCATCGGTGTAGAGACTGGAGTCCTGCTCCATGGCCACCATGAAGGCCCCCTCGATGGGAATGAACAGCAGCACGAAATCCAGGCTGCGAATACCTTCCAGGCCGCTGTAATCCTTGATATCCAGGCCCTTGATATGACTGCGCAGGGACATCAGATGATCTCGCAGGGCCTGTTCCCGCTCTTCGCTGGTGGAGGCTGATGACAATCGCTCATAGGCCACCAGAGAGACCTTGGCATCGATCACCACATCCTTGTTCTCGGGCAGATGAACGATGGCATCGGGGAGACGGCGCTGGCCACTGTCGTCTTTCAGGGTGACCTGGGTTTCATACTCGCGCCCACGGGTCAGCCCGGAGGATTCCAACACCCGCTCAAGGATCATTTCCCCCCAGTTCCCCTGGGTCTTCACCTGCCCTTTCAAGGCATCGGTCAGGTTACGGGCGTCCTCGTGCATTTGCTGGTTGAGGCTGCGCAACTGGCTCAGTTGTTCAATCAACGAGGCCTGGGCCCGGGTTTCATCGCTGTGGATCTGATCCACCCGGCGGCGGAAGTCTGCCAGCTGCTCACGGAATGGCTTGAGCATGCCGTCCAGGCCCTGCTGCTGTTGCTCCTGCAGCTGTTTGCCCCGCTGCTCGAAAATTCGCGCGGACAGGTTTTCGAATTCCTGCTTGAGCTGTTCGCGGCTCTTTTCGGCAAAGGTCAGTTTCTCTTCCTGCCCGGCCAACCGTTCTTCCAGTCGCGCCTTGTCCGAGGCCAGCTGCTGCAGACGGGACTCACTGTCCTGCAAACGGCGCTGACTGGTTTCCAGCTGCTCACGCAGCAGTGGCACCTGGGCCAGGGGCTCGGACAGGGCCTGTTTCTGACTTACCAGTTCCGCTTCCCGGGCAGCACTGCGACGACGCTCCATCAACAGCACCAGCAATGCCGCAAAGACCGCGCCGCCAAGCGCTGCCAGCCCCAGCATCAGATTCGGGTTCATGGTTGCGCCTTGTTGAAGAGAGTGAAGAAGTTATCGCGGGTAATCCGCGCCAGTTCGTCCACGGAAATGCCTTTCAGCTCGGCCACACACTCGGCCACCTGGGCCACATAGCGAGGCTCGTTGGGTTTGCCCCTGAACGGTACCGGGGCCAGCCAGGGAGAATCGGTTTCGATCAGCAGCCGCTCCAGCGGCAAGGCTTTGACGGTGTCACGCAGGCTTTCAGCATTGCGAAACGTGATGATCCCAGAGATGGAAATATAGAACCCCAGTTCGATGGCCTGCTGCGCCATGTCCAGGTCTTCGGTAAAGCAATGCAGCACACCGCGCACCTGCCCCTGACCATGCTCTCTCAGCAACGCCAGCGTATCGTCCTTGGCGCCACGGGTATGGATGACCAGTGGCAACCCCGTTTCCCGGGCCGCCTGAATATGCGCAACGAAATAGCGCTGTTGCCAGTCCCGCTGCTCCTTGGCATAGAAATAATCCAGCCCGGTCTCACCGATCGCCACTACCTTGGGATGGGTCGCCCTCTCCACCAGTTCCTGGACCTGGGGCTCGCGGGATTCCTTGTACAGCGGATGCACACCGACACTGGCGAACACATGGTCGTGCTGCTCGGCCAGTGCCTGCACATCCGGAAAGCTTTCCAGATCCACCCCGATGCACAACATGTGGCTCACGCCGGCCTCGGCGGTGGCGGCCATCATGGCGTCAAAATCCCCGTTATGGGCGTCCAGATTGAGGCGATCCAGGTGGCAGTGGGAATCCACAAAAGCGACGTCAGACATTCAGTGCTCCGGCATGACAAACGCGGGCATTGTAGCGTAGACAGACCCTACGCACGACGTCCGGGGACAGGGGCCTGACGCAAAAAACGGCAATACCCACCGGGAAATTGCCGCTTTTGATCTGCGAAGCGCTTGAATGCGGTTTCAGGCTTTTGCCGCTTTCGACGTCAGAGGTCCGACACCCTACATGGTATGGGTCGGGCGATCAGACTCCAGCGAGCCGGCCAGGTGGTTTTCAATGGTCACCCGGGCCGTGTCGTCCTGATCGGAAAACTGCACGCCGATGCCGGCACTGCGATTGCCCTGGGCCCCTTTGGGGGTGATCCAGACCACCTTGCCGGCCACCGGGATCTTGTCCGGCTCATCCATGATGTTGAGCAACAGGAAGATTTCCTCGCCCAGCTTGTACTGCTTGTCGGTGGGAATGAACAGGCCGCCATTGGTGATAAAAGGCATGTAAGCGGAATACAGTACTGCCTTGTCCTTGATGGAAAGCGACAGGATGCCGCTGCGGCCGCCGGGCATTTTCATAGGGGGTGCCTCGTATCACAAACGGGCTGGAGACAAACGCGCCAGCAACATGCCACAACCCGTAAGACTTTATTATTAATAGGGTAAAGATTAGTGGGCTGCTGCCGCAGCGTCAACGCCCACCAGCACCAGCAGCCACTGTTCGTAGAGCAGATCCTTGTTGGGGTTGGCCCCGGACATCAACGCCCGCCGACCCTCGAGAACCCGCTGAGCCGCCCGCAGCAGACGGGCCGGTGGCACCGCCCGGGACAATCGGGCCAGCAACGGCGCCAGTGACGGATCCGCGCTTTGCTGCCCGGAGTAGGCCTGATGCAGACACCGGGACAACCAGCCGTAGATCACCCCGGCCATTTCCGTGGGGTCATGCCTGGACAAGATCGGCGAGGCCTGGGCCACGGATTGGCGGCCTTCCGCCACCGACACCAGGACTTCCAGCAAACGGGCCCGGTCGGCAAACCACTCCGACTGCTCCAGGGCCAGGGCCCGCAGGGGCGCCCCCTGGGCCGCATCCAGCAACGGGCCAGCACTCTCCCCCACCTGATTCTGTAACCATTCCAGCGCCTGCTCATAAGGCGGCAGCGGCAGGATACGCTGCTGACAGCGGCTGCGAATCGTCGGCAGCAGCAGGGTCGGCTGATCACAGACCAGCAACAGCAAGGTTTGCCCGCCAGGCTCTTCAAGAGTTTTTAACAGGGCATTCTGGGCGTTGCGGTTGAGCGCTTCCGCGGGTGCCACGATTGCTACCCGGTAGCCGCTGTATTGGGCTGTGCGGGTGGCAAACCCGACCAGTTTACGCACCTGATCGATCTTGATGGCCCGGCTGTTGTCTTCCGGGCTGAGCCGGTGCAGGTCCGGGTGCGTGCCAGCGGTGCTCAGTTGGCACCCCTGGCACTGCCCACAGGGCAACCCACCGGCCGGTTTTTCACAGAGCAGCGTCTGCGCCAGAGACTCGGCCAGGCGTAACTTGCCAATCCCCCTGGCACCACTGATCAGCAGCGCATGGGGAAGGCGCCCCTGCTGATGCTGGTCCAGCAGCTGGGCCATGGTGTCCTGATGCCAGGGACAAGGCACCTGGATACGGGCTCGGGTTACTTCCACGTAAGCATTTCCTCCAGCAATGGCTGTAACCGGGTACGGACCTGCTCCAGATCACATGAGGCATCCAGCACCCGAAAGCGGTCCGGTTCGTTGCCAGCCCGCTCCAGATAGCACTGGCGAATCCGTTCGAAAAACGCGCTGTCTTCCTGCTCGATACGATCCAGCGCCGCCCGTTTGCCGGCCCGGGCCATGCCCACCTCCACCGGCACATCAAACAGCAAGGTCATATCCGGTCGGGTATCGCGAACCACCAGCTGCTCCAGGCGGGCTATGGCATCGCGGTTGAGGCCGCGCCCGGCACCCTGGTAGGCCCAGGTGGCATCCACAAAACGGTCGCTCAGTACCCAGTCGCCCCGCTCCAGTGCCGGGCGGATCTTTTCTGCCAGATGCTGGGCCCGGGCGGCAAATACCAGCAGCAACTCGGTGTCATCCGCCATTTTTTCATCCGTTGGCGCCAGCAGCACATGGCGGATGCTTTCCGCCAGCGGGGTGCCGCCCGGCTCGCGGGTAATCAGCACGGTCTTGCCGGCCGCCCGCAACCGTTCCGCAAGCCAGTCCAGATTGCTGCTCTTGCCGGCCCCTTCGCCGCCCTCCAGAGTAATGAAGCGGCCCCTCATTGCGCGCCTCCCGGCGAGGAACGATAGCCTTCCCGGCGGCGCAGTTGATAATCGCGAACCGCCTTCTGGTGCTGTGCCAGGGTTTTCGAGAAGTAATGGCTGCCATCCCCCCGGGCGACAAAATACAGGGATTCGGTTTGCGCCGGCTGTACCGCTGCGAGAATGGCTTCCTGTCCGGGCATGGCGATGGGCGTGGGTGGCAACCCGGAAATCGTATAGGTGTTGTAGGGGGTGGGCCGGCGCAGGTCGGAACGGCGGATGTTGCCGTCGTAGGCCTCGCCCATCCCGTAAATCACCGTGGGGTCGGTCTGCAGACGCATGCCCTTGCGCAAGCGGTTGGTAAAGACACCGGCAATTTCCGGGCGCTCATCGGGCACTCCGGTTTCCTTTTCGATGATGGACGCCAGGATCAGGGCCTCGTAGGGGCTGTCGATGGGCAGGTCGTCGTCTCTCTGTGACCAGGCCTCTTCCAGGAGTGCTTCCTGTCGTTCCAGGGCCCGGCGCAGAAGAGTCAGATCCGAGGTGCCACGGGTATAAAAGTAGGTTTCCGGGGCAAACCAGCCTTCCGGGTGCTGACCCGGACGGCCCAGCTTTTCCATGATCTGGTCATCGGTAAGACTGTCCAGGGTATGCGTCAGGGTATCCTGAGCGGCCAGACGCACACGCAGCTCACGAAAGTTCCAGCCTTCTACCAGAGTCAGACTGCGCTGAATCACTTCACCGCGATCCATTTTTTCCAGCAGGCTGAGCAAGGAGTCACCGGGCTGCAGACGGTATTCCCCCACATGCATACGCCCATCCATGTCGGTCAGGCTGCTGTAAAGCCGTGCCCCCAGACGCCGGAATTCCTCCGGATAGCCGTCGCCCAGCAAACCCTGCTTTTTCAGGCCAAGCAGCACACGACTCAACCCCGCTCCCCGGGGCACCTCCACCACCTCGGGTTCAGACAGCGGCAGAGGTTGATGCAGGTAACTGCTGACCCAGGCCGCCGCCAACGGAATGGCGACCACCAGCAACACCACCAGCAGTCCGAAAATTCGAATTTTTTTACGCATGAGAGAAATTGTAGGGCCTGTGTTGCCGAATGAAATAAATACTTTGCCAAAGTGGTAACGATAGCACTGCGGATAACAGGGAGCTGAGTGGAAAGCCCAGACCATTCAGAGGCGCTTTCGTCGGCAAGTGACGGATTGCGTCTGATTGTCTCTCACAGATTGCCCGCGGATTTATCCTGGCAGAAAAAGCGCGTCGGCAGAGCGTTGCAATTGCAACACTGAATCCAGCACCGGCCACTGCCATTG
>NZ_LWEJ01000113.1:0-203 GCF_001635525.1 Alcanivorax sp. HI0007 | reverse complement strand
TATTGGGGGTGTTGTACCACTCGTAGGGCAGTGCGGAAGACACTGGCATGCGCCCCTTCAGGCCCAGGTAGGCGCGGACCCGCCAGTGACCGAAGTTGGGGAAGGTAATGATCGCCTCGCGACCCACGCGCAGCATTTCGTTGAGGATCTGATCCGGGCGCAGTACTGCCTGCAGAGCCTGGGTCATAACCACGTAATCGAAG
>NZ_LWEJ01000112.1:0-232 GCF_001635525.1 Alcanivorax sp. HI0007 | reverse complement strand
GAACCCGGCGGAGGGCTCCGTCCATACCAACTTCGGCCGAAATGTGGACCCGGCGTCGGTGTATGCGGAAAACGCCAGTGGCAATCTGCTGACCCCCAACCCCCGGGAAGTCAGTAACCTGATCATGTCCCGGGGCGGCGATTTCAAACCCGCCACCACCCTGAACTTTATCGCCACTTCCTGGATTCAGTTCATGGTGCACGACTGGTTCGACCATGGTCCGCGCACCGAT
>NZ_LWEJ01000111.1:0-240 GCF_001635525.1 Alcanivorax sp. HI0007 | reverse complement strand
GTCTTCGCCTTTTTTGCCGATCACGATGCCCGGACGCGCAGTAGCAATAGTGATGCGCACGTTCTCTGACGGACGCTCAATCTTGATACGGCTCACCGACGCGTTCTTCAAACGCTTGAACAGGAACTCACGTACCTGCAGGTCGGTAACCAGGCAGTCTGAGTAAGACTTCGGTCCGGCATACCAGAGCGAGTTGTGCTCTTTGACAATGCCAAGGCGAATACCGACCGGATGAACTTT
>NZ_LWEJ01000110.1:0-6255 GCF_001635525.1 Alcanivorax sp. HI0007 | reverse complement strand
GTGAGCGTGCCCAATACAAGTCGGTACCATCTTCAAACAACACGTAAACATAACTATCACCGAAGAACGAGTAACCACGTACTGTGCGCGCACCTGGCACGGCCAGCATGGTGGTGGCAAGTGGATAGGTAACCTGTTTTTCCACCAGCTGCGGTGCCTGACCTGGGTAACTGGTGCGGATAATCACCTGTACATCGGACAGATCCGGTAAAGCATCTACGGGGGTATTGTTGATAGACCAGATTCCCCACGCACTCATGAACAGCGTCGCCAGCAGCACCAAAAATCGGTTAGCCAACGACCAGCGAATCAGGGTAGCGATCATGGTGCAACCTCCTGTTTGTCGAGAGACACCACAGTCAAGCCATTATCGGTATCTTTGACGCCGACGCGCACACGATCGCCCACTGCTATATCGCTGGCCACCTGTTCGCTGGCAAGACGAAAGCGCATGGTCATGCCAGGCATACCGAGCGTCTTAAAAGGACCGTGTTTAAGCTTGACCTTGCCGTCGGATAGCCCCTCGATAACCCCCTCGGCGTAATGCAACGAATTCACTTGGGTGTCTTTTTGTTCCGCCACCTGCTTTTCTAGGCGCTCCACAATCAACCCTTTGTCTGTATCACGAATGCCAATGCGCACGCGATCACCTACCGATATCCCTTTGCCTACTTGTTCATTCGCCAGGTTAAAACGCATGGTCATGGCAGGCATGGACAAGCTCTTGAAAGGGCCATGGTCCAGCATTATTTTGCTGCCATTCAGTTGCTCGACAACACCTTCGGCATAGTGCAGTGCGTTCATCATTTCCGTCTCATCTGACATAGCCAGCTCCTGAACGGCAATGCCTTGCAGGCTGGCTTCGGAATCGAGCAGGAACTGACCACTGACAACCACCTTCTGGTCTTCCTTCAGCCCTGCCAGGATCAGCGTTTGGTCTCCCAGCTCGCCCCCCGGCAACACTGCCTGCGGACGATATCGACCCTCCCCCTCATCAAGCATCACCAGGCTGCGCTTTCCTGTATGCAATAAGGCTGCGGTTGGTACGGCCAATGCTTTCTGTGTGGCTTCGCCATGAATGCGTACCTGAGCGCTCATGCCCGGACGCAGATCACCCTCGTCATTGGACAAGGTCACTCGCACCGGCACAGTTCGGCTGGACTGATCCACCAGAGGCAGAATGTCGGCAACTTGCCCCTCACGCAGTGCTGGCTTCACTCCTTGAACGGTCACGTCAACAGCGTTACCACTACTGACTTGCCCCAATTGGCGTTCCGGGACTGCTATCTCCACCCACACGGGGTTGAGTGACTGAATCTCCGCCACGGGAGCACCGGCCGACAGCGTCATGCCAGCACGAGCATTGAGACTGCGTATCACGCCATCATGCGGAGCTGTCACCGTCCAGGTTTCCAGCGGTTTACGTTGGCGTTCAATACTTCGGATCAGGGATGCAGGCATGCCCAATGACAACAGGCGCTCCCGCCCGGCGACGATCAGTTCGTTGTTGCCGCTGCCGAGCACGGCCAGCCATTCATGCTGAGCTCCAGTCCAGGCCGGAACTCTCAATTGCATCAGCGGCTGACCACTGGAGATGGTGTCGCCCTCAGCCAGAGGCCAGACCTTGTCTACGAAGGAAGGCGCGGGGCTTTGCAGGCGTGTCAGGGCGCGGTCGTTGTAAGCAATCAACCCCGTGACATCAAGCTGAGATTGTGACTGAGCCACGACCACCGAGGCACTGCGAATTCCCAGATTTTGTACCATGGCTGCATCAATACGGACCGTTGGCTGATCGCCATCATCACCACCATTGGCATAACGGGGCACCAACTCCATATCCATGAAAGGTGAGGGCCCGGGCTCGTCAAAGTGCTGCTGGGGATACATAGGGTCATACCAGTACAGCACTTCCTTTTCATCCGCTTTGCTGTTGGTTTCACTGCTGTCCATCGCCATCGATATACTGCTCTGCGAAGGGGTGACGTAACGGCCCAAATATATTCCGGCTAGCAACAACAGCGAGGCAGCCAAACCGATCAAGGCATTGCGTTTAATGTTCATCATCTTGCTCCTCGCCCACCATGCCGTGGTGGTCGTAGGTAAAATGGAGGGCGGCTGCCTGCTGGTCATACTGCCCGCTGAGATCAATTTCTTTCAGTTTGGCGTCCAGCCATTCGCTACGTGCCCGTACAAGATCGGCCAAACTGCCATCACCGCCGCGCCAAGCTGCCCTAGCCAATCCCACTTTCTCTTTTGCGAGAGGCACCAGTTGCTCCCGTTGCCGGGCAAGCGTGCGTTCCTGGCGTTCATATTCGGCCAGATCGCTCTGCAGCATCGCTTCATGTTCGCGACGTACCGCCTCTGCACGAGATTCCAGTGCTTGCCACTCAGCTTCCGCCGAGGCAATGCGAGGCCCCTGGCGCGACCGGCTGAACAATGGCAGGTCCACATTGACCTGTAGCATCGCCATGTCACTGAATTCTTCACGATTCATATAAGCCAGAGTTAAAGCCCAGTCCGGCTTCTTGGCGGCACGAGCCTCGTCCGCGTTAGCCTGGGCGACAGAAGCCTGACGCGACGCTATCTCAAGTTCAGGGTGCTTATGCAGGCTATTCAGTAACTGTTCAGCATTGATGGCGAAATCAGGTGCTTGGCCAGCCGGTGATTGCCGGCCGGCTTCCCCCAGCCAGCGTATTAAACGAGCCTTAGCCTGGCGTTGCCTGGCCAGAAGAGCATCTCGCCGATCCAGTAATGTCACGGCTTCCTGCCTGGGTGCCACGCTATCAATAGCCTTTCCTTGACCCGATGAAAGTCGGGCACGCACTGCCTTGTCGAACAAACGATTTTCAGCAATGAGTTCTTCCAGCAGGACTAGTTGACGATCCAGAGTGTGGAGCTCGATCCAGGCTTGAGCGGTCTGACGCAGCACGGCCAGACGAGTCGCCTCTTTCGTGGCCTCCGTTAAGCCGATTTGCTGTCTGGCACCTTCTGCCCTTGCTGTGCGTTTGCTGCGATTGGGGAAACGCTGGGTTACACCAATACGCTGCATGGTCATGAAATCACTCGACAGGCTGTAACGATCGGCACCATCCACAGGTACATTGTCGAGGCCAAGAATCAGGGTGGGATCAGGCAAAGCATCGGCAGGCCCTTCTGCCTGCTGAGCGGCCTCGACGCGGGCCGATTCCGCCCGCAGTTCCGGTGATTGACGTAAGGCGAGCTGTAGCGCCTGATTAAAAGTCAGGCCTTCTGCCCCAAACGCCTGGACACTAGCTAGCAGCAGGGAGGGCGCTAGCCAGCCGAGTGCGCGCCGATACCGGCCGGCGCTCAGAAATATCCAATACATGTGTCACTCCAACACGGATCATGGCGCGCAACGCGCCCTCAGTGGGCCCAGACCAGGCCGGACCCCGAAAAGATCAGTGAGAAAGTGCTAGTGGCGGTCGCCAGATGGTAGATAAGGCAAGGGGGAGATAGAGAGGGTCAGAAAAATGAGGGGCAGCCGGATTTGCTGCCTGAAAAGAATTCGCCGGTGGCGTATTCATGATCGAGAGCTGCCCAGCATGGCACTCCTGACCAGGCTTGCAAACCGGGCCACTGTGCGTGCTGGATTGACCATCCAGACAACAATCGTTTTGTGGCATGGCGGACATCATGCTGCAACGGTCATCCATGTCTGCCTGCATCATGGTCTGTTCCATGGGGCAAGGCTGCACCAATTGCACCGCTGCCATCCCCTGCAAGGAGATGCTAAGCAGAAATAGGCAGCTAATGAATAACCGGGCAATAAACATATGGTGTCAGCATAGTCCGAAGTGATGTGCTGTAGGCAACATAAACCTTGGGGTAACCCCCATGTCAACGTTTAATATCGAGCTATATAACTATTGATCACCAGCTCTGCTCCCTCTGGCATGCTCTTCTCTACGCCACAGCCTTCAATAGCATTACTTGATGAAGCGTGAAAGTGTCTCTCGATGCCATTCCAGGCGCCTGTTGGCATGCTGGGTACCGAGGCTTATGTCGACAGGTGGCGGCGTGGTTAAGAACTATAAAATCGACACTTTGATCTATTGCGGTTGTAAGATGCCCTCGCTGATGCCAGCAAGAACCCCGCAAGCATCAACTTCACGGCCATCGTTGCACCTCGCTCTCAGGGAAACGAGTTGCTTCTCAAGCGATTGCAAAGCCGTTATCTGCGACCGCGCATCAGCAGACTTCCTGTTATAAGCAACCTGTTGGCTTTACACACCTAGAGAGTTAATCACAATGAGTTGGATTAAAGGGGTATCCGGATTAAGTGGTAGATGGAGCCCCCTTGCTCCTTCGAACCCTTAACTCTCCCAGAAGGTTGATAGATCGACGCCGTAGTTTTTCTCAGGCTCGGGAAGACCCATGCTGTAGGTCATGGTGGCCTTGCCCAGGAAGGGGGATTCCTTGATCTGCGGCACCTTCTTCTTGTGCTTGGTGGTGTAGAGCATCCGGGCCCGCATCACCTCGAATGAGTAGCCCCGGCCATCGCGGTTCTTGTCCTTGGCCAGCCGATTGATCGACTCCGTGAAGGCGTTGGTGATTGGGGTGTCGGTTTCGAAGTAGGCCAGCACCTCCTCGCGCCATCCGCTGACGGCGCTGACGAGATCCTTCCACACCTCTTTCTGCCCCTGTGGAATGTCGTCAATCCAGCGGGCCAGCGCCTTTTCGGCATCACGCCGGGTGGTGCTGTCCCAGATGTGGTAGAACCGCTCCTTGTGCTCGTAGGCCGCCAGGAGCTGAGGGAAGGCCCCTGTCCATGTCTCCATGATAAGCCGCTCGCGATCTGAAACGTCGTGGGCACGCTTCAGCAGGATCTTCCTATCGCCCTTGAGGGTCCGCCGCTGGTTTGGCTTCAGATCCTTCCTGAGTCCCTTACGCACCTTCTCCAGGGCTTCGTTGGCCATCCGCACCACATGGAACTTATCGACCACAATGCGAGCCTGCGGCAGTACCGCCTGGACAGCACGGCGGTAGGGTTTCCACATATCCATGCTGACGATCTCGACCTGGTGGCGCTCGGTCATGCTCATGAGGCGCCTCGTCACCGCGTCCTGCTGGCGACCGGGCAGCAGGTCCAGTAGGGTACGCTCCTCCAGGTTGGTCAGGATGCAGCGGTAGCGGCGGTTCAGGTACAGCTCGTCGATCCCCAGGCAGCGGGGTGTCTCGAAACGATGCCAGGCTGCCAGGAACTCAGCCTTCTTCTTGAATATCTCGCGGACAGTCTTCTCGTCGAGGCCCGTGGTATCAGCCACGTAGGCGTAGGGGTGATTGAAGGCTTCCTTCTCGACGTGGTTGTAAAGCCTCCGCGTCATGCGGTGATCGTCTACCATTTCCGGAAGAGCTGGCCGGAACGTCCTTCCACACGCCCGGCAGGTGTAGCGGCGACGGACCACCCAGAGGGTGACCCGCTTTCCGTGGATGGGTAGGTCGCGATAGGCCACATCGCGCTTGCCGAACCTGACAAACTCACTCTCAACGCCGCATTCCTCGCAAGCTAGAGGCTCAGGAGCTTCGACCTGGTAGTGGAGATCATGCTCTTCCATCTTGGTGCCTAGGACGTGGTACTCGGGAAGGTGAAGGATGTTGTCAGGCAAGCTAGTCATGCAAACTTTCCTTGTCGACATGGTCCATAGATGATCGCGACTCTTTGACCGCGTTGTTTTCAACGAACTGAAGGTGAGTTACTCCCTTGGGTCTTCTGCTTCTCTGAGCCCTTCATGCAATGACGCAATTAGCGGGCAAGTGATATTGCCTTGTTGTGCATGGCATCTGTCGACCATTTCGCTCAGCACCTTCTCAATTCTTTCAAGCCTGTCGATCTTCTCGCGAACGTCCCCTAACTTGTGCTCTGCGAGAGCACTGGCTTCTTGACAGTGGGCGCCATCTTCCAGCCGAAGTAGGTCACTGATCTCATCCAGACTAAAGCCCAGCTGCTGCGCCGTTTTCACGAACGTCAACCTGTCGATATCGGCGGCACCATAGCGTCGAATACCTCCGGGAGGGCGTTCGGGCTCCGATAATAGCCCTCGTCGCTGGTAATAGCGGATTGTCTCGACATTGACGCCGGCCGCCTTGGCCAGGCCGCCAATGGTCATGGTGTCCGCCACTTTATCTGCATGTCTCTTCATGATGCTTGACTCCGTACCAAGCTACGGAAGTAACCTTATCGTAGCTCCCCCCATCCCGAAAGGAGAATCGTCAATGCGGACATCTAAAACGGGG
>NZ_LWEJ01000109.1:0-299 GCF_001635525.1 Alcanivorax sp. HI0007 | reverse complement strand
GCTTCGGTGAGGGTCTGCCGGAAGGCGCGGTGCTGGCCGGGCGTAAATTCTCCGGGGAAATCTGCGATGCGACCAAGGTTCAGGAGCATCCCCATCGCGATTGGGTTCTTACCCGCATTCTCTGGCTGGGAGGCATGGAACCCGGCCATAATCTGGGCGGTGACGTGGATAGTTTCCGTCGCTTTATTTATATTCACGGCACACCGGACAGCGAGACCATGGGGGCTCCCGCGTCTCACGGCTGCATTCGGATGCGTAACGCGGACATAATTCGCGTTTTCGATCAGGTGCCGGTGGGT
>NZ_LWEJ01000108.1:0-225 GCF_001635525.1 Alcanivorax sp. HI0007 | reverse complement strand
CCCAGCAGGCGTAGTGCTTCACGGGCCAGCATATCCGAATAGGGGTTTTTCTTGTGGGCACTGGTGTAGGCCTCAATGGCATGAACCATGGCATCCACACCGGTGGCCGCCGTTACATGGGCCGGCAAGCCAAGGGTCAGCGTTGCATCAAGCACCGCCAGATCCGGCAGCAACGATGGCGCCACCACACCCGCCTTGGTGGTGGCGCCATCGTTGCTGCCGGAT
>NZ_LWEJ01000107.1:0-223 GCF_001635525.1 Alcanivorax sp. HI0007 | reverse complement strand
ATCATGTGGATCTGCGGCAAAAATTTATCACCAAGCCGGTGTACAACGCGCTGGGAAAAGTCATGCCGGCTATTGGCGACACCGAGCGTGAAGCCATTGAAGCGGGCACCACCTGGTTCGAGACCGACCTGTTTTCCGGCCGACCGGATTGGGAAAAATTTGCCCATATCCAGTTTTCTACCCTCACTGACGAAGAGCAGGCGTTTCTGGACAACGAGGTCCA
>NZ_LWEJ01000106.1:0-5329 GCF_001635525.1 Alcanivorax sp. HI0007 | reverse complement strand
GCGCTCGTCTTTCACCGGTTTGCCATCCGCACCCAGCTTGCTCATATTGCTGCGATGCACTTCCTCGCAAGTGGCGTTCAGGTCAATGCCGAAGGTATGCCCGGCTCCATACGTCACGTAATTGATATCGGTGAGCGCATCAGCCACTTCCACCAGGTCCACCCGGAAACCACTCAGCGACGCCAGTTGTTCTCTGGCAGCCGCCAGGGTAGAGAGGAACGCCTGCTGGTCTGAATCCGGTTGCTGGCAGGTCGCCTCGGCCAGCTCGTGAAACTCTTCCAGCAGCAGAGCAAGGCGCAAACGGATGGTGGTGTCATCGGGCACCACCGGTTGCGACTCCACCGGCAGGGAAAAGGCGCGGTGAAACTCGCCCACCCGGTGGAAATTGCTGGTTTGTTTAGGCTTTGCCATCGACTTCCTCCAGAAAGGCAATCATCTCACGGTTCACTTCCGCCGCCTGCTCCATCTGAATCCAGTGTCCGCATTGATCCAGCATCACCGTACGCAGGTCCGGGATGTAATCGGGCATACGTTGCAGCGCCTTCTGACTGAAGACGATGACCGGGTCCTGCATACCGCCGATAAACAGAGTGGGCATGGTCAGCTGCCAGTTGTCATCATCCCGGCTCTCCTCCCAGGAAGCATCCATGGACCGGTACCAATTGATCGGTCCGGTAAAGCCGCTGTGCTGGAAGCGCTCCACGTAATAGGCCAGATCTTCCTCGCGCATCCAGCGTGGTTGTTGTTCCGGGGTGGGCATGGATTGCAGGAACCCCGTGTCGTCCGGACGTACCCGGAAATCGGCAATGCCGTCAGCGGACAGACCATGGAAAATCTTGCGCAGACTGGTGGGCACATCGGCCTCCAGCTCCTGTTCCGGCAATTGCGGCTTCTGGAAGTAGAGCATGTAGAAAAAACGATCCTCGAACAGCCGCCGCATGGACTCGGTGGGTGCCTCCGGAGCCGGTCCGCCATAGGGCACCGACATGCCCACCACGGCACGAATCCTCTGCGGATAGCGACGTGCCACCTGCCAGGTCAACGCACAGCCCCAGTCGTGACCAATGAGAATCGCTGAGTCATGACCCAGCGCCTTGATCAGCGCAACCACGTCCTCGACCAGCACACTCTGACGATAGGCATCCACGTCCGCCGGCCCCCCGGTGTAACCGTAACCCCGCAGGTCCGGGGCCACCGCGTGGTAACCGGATTGGGCCAATACGGGCAATTGGTAGCGCCAGGAAGCCCAACATTCCGGAAAACCGTGCAGGCACAATACCAACGGGTTTCCCGGCTCTCCGGCCTCGGCCACGAAAAAATCCAGACCATTGGCGGCAAGCTGCCGCTCACGTATAAATGCCATACTCTCTCTTCCCGATTGCTATTCAGCCAGTCAGTATTGACAACTACTTACCCGACACGACGAAAGTGCTATTGTTAGCATATCCGTTTGATCATTGTTGTGATTCAGCATACGCACAAAAAGAACAAGAACTCAGCATCGTCACGGCGGTCTCAGCTCCATGCTGCCACGCAACCGGTCAACCGGCGCCGGGTCGACCTGTGAATTTGACAGCATGATCCACCGCTGACAAGCGCGTGCAGTGACCGTTTTGACTCGACCAGGGATGCATCGTGACCGAGCCGCAAGGACAAGCCCGCCCCACGAAGCCCAGCCGCATTGGCCAATGGCTGGCACCCTATGTGCCGGAATACTTCCCTGTGGCCTGGAAACTGGGCCTGTCCATTTCCCTGCTGATTTTGTGCG
The DNA here is from genome assembly GCF_001635525.1 of Alcanivorax sp. HI0007. Taxonomy (NCBI): domain Bacteria; kingdom Pseudomonadati; phylum Pseudomonadota; class Gammaproteobacteria; order Oceanospirillales; family Alcanivoracaceae; genus Alcanivorax; species Alcanivorax sp. HI0007. Next base: position 3,561 of record NZ_LWEJ01000106.1, on the reverse strand, counting down.
GCATGGCCATTCTTGGTTCCCTGCTTCTCAATAACCAACTCGACCGCATGCGCGAACAGGCGGACACCTTTGGTGAAGCCATTGCCTTGCAACTGGCCAATACGGCCCGTGAACCACTGCTGGCCGATGACAATTTTCTGCTCAAGGTTCAGCTCAATAACCTGACACGCAGTGACAGTGTGCGCGGCGCCGCCCTGTTCGACCGCAGTGGCAACCTGGTCGACAAGGCCGGCATCTTGCCGCTGGCAGCCAACCCGCTGCAGGAACGGATCAAGCACTGGGAACTGCAGGACGAGCCTGTCACCACCTACTACGCCACTGTGGATGTGAACGATTCGGTGGCCGGTTACACAGCCATCTCCCTGTCCGACCGGCCGATCATGGCTGCCAGGGAATCCGTACAAGACACCATGATCAACGCCACCCTGATCATGAGCGTGATCGCCATCATTGCTTCATTCCTGATTAGCCGTCGATTGGCTCGACCCATTCACGATCTGCTGGAGGCCACCAGCGCCATGCGCCGGGGAGACCTGAATTATCGGATTCAGGATCGTCGCAATGATGAGATCGGTGGTCTTATTGAGGCTTATAACACCATGGCCCACGGCATGCTGGAAAAGGACCAGGTGGAGCAGGTTCTGAAACGTTTCGTGAGCCCGTCGGTCGCGCACAACATGATGGCTGACCTGGATCAGGTACAACTGGGTGGCCGCGATGTCCAGGCCACCGTGGTATTCGCTGACATTGTCGGCTTTACCCGGTTATCGGAGACCCTGGCTCCGGATGCCATCGCCGAAATGCTGAATGTGTACTTCGATGCCATCACCACCGCGACCACCTTTTACCGTGGCACCATCGACAAATACATGGGCGACTGCGCCATGATCGTGTTCGGGGTGCCGGAGAAAGATGATGAGCATCTGTTTCACGGGCTGTGTTGTGCGGTCATGATTCAGCGGATGGTGGAAAGGCTGAACGAATTCCGCCGCGCCCGCGGCCACACTACCGTGGAATTCCGCATCGGCATCAATTCCGGCGCCATGCTGGCCGGTAACCTGGGCTCCCGGGAGCGAATGCAGTACACCGTGGTCGGAGACACCGTCAATCTGGCCTCACGGCTGTCCAATATGGCCGGCGGTAACGAAATCATTGCCGCCGCGCCGCTCCTGACCAACCCCAATATCGCCTCTCGGGTGCGAGCCACCGAGTACGGTGCCATGCGCATCCGCGGCAAGGCCGAACCGGTCAGCACCTTCCGCATCGATGGCGTTCACGCTTTGTCGGAGACCCTGATGGAGCAGCGTATCGCCCAATTCCTGGCAAAACTGAACACGGAGTCGCAACGTGCATAAGGCCGGCCTGGTGATGGCAGCGCTGCTGGGCGGCTGCGCCAGCCTGGGCGACCCGCAGCAACAGGTCAGCGAGGCCCTGGCGGAGGATGATTACGCCCGTGCAGCCACCATCATTGAACAGACCCATCCCGATCATGATCAATATGCTCTGCTGCAGGAACAGTATCCCGGCATCATTCTGGCCAGTAACCAGTACCGCCAGCGCCTGATCCTCGAGGCCGAGGCCATGAGCCGAAAACAACACTGGGAGCAGGCGCACAACCTGATTGCGGCGCATCGCGACAAGGTGGTAGACCCGTCAGCCCTGGGAGAACTGCTGGCCGCCCTGAGCAGCCTGGAGGAGCACCAGCTTAACCAACTGCTGGCTGAGCGTCGCCAGGCCCAGGCCAGCGCCCTGATGCAGAACGCTGACCTGACAGAGAGATTGAGCGGCTTCCATCTGCCCAAAGCAAAACAGGAACGCCAGCAACTGGCCGAGGAGCGGCGGTATGTGGTGGAGGATATGACCCGGCTTGGGGAATATTTCGCCCAGCGCCAGCAATGGCTCCTGGCCCGCGACCTGCTGAGTGCCGCTCACCGGCTGGCGCCGGAGCAGCCGCCGTCACCGCAACTGGCCAAGGCGCAACAGATTCTCAACGACGCCAGCAAACGAGCCCGAGCCAGACACAATCGCGCCCTGCTCACCGAGGCGGATCAGCTGATGGCACGTTACCAGCGAAACGGGCAGCTTGACGCGTTACTCGCCGCTCGCCGCTTCCTCAATCAGCATCAGAACAATCCGGCACTGAGCGATCATCAAAAACGGCTTGAACAGTGGGCCCGGCGTCGCTTTAGCGAAGAGATGAATACCGGCGAAGCCCTGTATGCCCGCGGCCAGTATCGCGAGGCCTACAGAATCTGGACGCAGGTGGCCCCGCTATACCCGGATAACGAGGAACTGATCAAGAAACTGGAACGCAGTCGCCGGGTACTGACCAACCTTCGCAACCTGCAAGACGACTAGCGAAGCAGGCCAGCGAACCGGAAGGTGATCCCCCCCCTCCGGCGAGCCCATAAAAAAAACGCGCCGTTATGGCGCGTTTTTTTGGCGGGTCTTTTACCACAAGAGCATTACTGCGACTCGGATTCCTCGACCTCAGCCTCTTTGGCAGGGGCGTTTTGCTGGGCGTCATAGGCCTCACGGAATTCCGGAGACACATTCTTGCGTCCTTCAAACACCTGCTCAAGACTCACCGGCAGGGGATCTCGTACCACTTGCTCCAGCTCTCCCTGATTGTTCAGCTCAAACTGCAGGGCAGTAATGCCCATGTACTTCTGGCGGGTCATGCTCAACAAACGCTCGTTATCCGGCAGGATAGTGGGTCGCAGGAAGACCATCAGATTGCTTTTTTCCCGCGAATTACTGGTAGAGCGAAACAGGATACCCAACAGCGGGATATCGCCCAGGATCGGCACCTTGCGTACCGTCTTGGTGATGTTGTCGCGGATCAGTCCGCCCAGAGCAATGGTTTCGCCGTCATCCGCCAGCACCGTACTTTCCAGCTTGCGAGTGGTCGTCACGATATCGGCCGCTTCGCCTACAGAGTCTTTGACCTGGGAGTTTTCCTGCTCCAGCTCCAGACGAATGGTGGACAACCCGGCCACATGGGGGGTCACCTTCAGGCTCAGCCCCACATCTTCCCGCTGGATGGTCTGAAAGGGGTTGGAGACACCGGAACCGGTGCTGGTGCTGGTGCCGGTGATAAAGGGAACATTCTCCCCCACCACAATAGAGGCTTCCTGATTATCCAGGGTCAGAATACTGGGTGTGGAAAGCAGGTTCACGTCAGTGGACGTGGACAGTGCCTGGATAAGCGCGCCCCACTTCAAATCCCCGTTGGAGTCCTGCTCCCCGAAGCCCATGGTAATACCATCACCCAGGGCAAGGCCCGAGGGGTCATCGGTCGCCAGCGCCTGAACAATGGAATTAATGGTCAGCCCGGCGTTGCCGAAGTTGATGGCACCCACGCCGCTTTCGTCACTACCGCCCACATACTGAAAACCCAGCGCCTTGCCCGTATCCCCGGACACCTCCACGATTGCCGCTTCGATAAGGATCTGTGCACGGCGCACATCCAGCTGACTGATCACCGACATGATTTCCTTCATCATCGCCGGCTCGGCGCGGATCACCAGGGCATTGAGCGACTTGTCCGCCTGAATGGAA
>NZ_LWEJ01000105.1:0-262 GCF_001635525.1 Alcanivorax sp. HI0007 | reverse complement strand
CGGATAGACATAAAAAAGCCCGGCACAGGGCCGGGCTTTTTAACAGACGACATCCACGTTATTTGTAGATTTCGCCCTTTTCCGCTTTCTCCACCAGGGAAGCCGGCGGATTGAAGCGATCACCGTACAGCTTGGCCAGCTCCTGGGCACGAGCCACAAAACCGCGCAGGCCACCCTCATACTGGTTAATGTACTGGATCACGCCACCGGTCCAGGCCGGGAAGCCGATACCGAAGATGGAGCCGATGTTGGCGTCCGCCAC
>NZ_LWEJ01000104.1:0-210 GCF_001635525.1 Alcanivorax sp. HI0007 | reverse complement strand
AAATTCCGCATCGAAAATCCCGGCCTGGCGATCACCACCGCCGTACAGGCCAACAGCGCCTTGTTGCTGGATGCCTTTCTTGCCGGTGACGGCGAGTAAGTTCGGCTTTCTCCTTGATAACAAAAACAGCGGCCAAGGCCGCTGTTTTTTTCAGGGCGGTTCCGTGTCCCTGATCAAACGGCGAAGCTGGTTATATCAGAGCCACAGCCA
>NZ_LWEJ01000103.1:0-22889 GCF_001635525.1 Alcanivorax sp. HI0007 | reverse complement strand
TCACAATCAGGCTGAGCCAACCGACCCGGTCCCACATGCCGGCCTCGGTCCAGGCCTGGGTTTGCAAAGACAGCCAGTAAGTGGCCGCTGCCATGGCCACACCGGCAGCCACCATCCGCCCCCAGTGAAACAACCAGCCCTTGAGCGGCTGATAGACCCCCGCCCGGCGCAGCCCCAGATACAACAACCCGGCATTCAGCCAGGCGGACAGGGCCATGGCCGTGGCCAGCCCCACATGACGCCACTCCCACACCAGCATGGCGCCGAACGCCATATTTGCCAGCATGGCAATCACGCCAATCTTCACCGGAGTGCGGGTGTCCTGGCGGGCATAGAAGCCCGGCGCCAGTACCTTGATAAACATGGCCGCCAGCAGGCCAGCGCTGTAGGCACGCAGGGATTCTGCGGTTTTCGCCACATCCAACGCAGTGAACTCGCCGTACTGGAACAGCGTGGACAGCAGCGGCTCGGCCAGCACTGCCAACGCCAGTGCTGCCGGCAGACCAATCAGCAACACCATGCGGATGGCCCAATCCAGGGTTCGGGAAAACGCCTCACTGGAGGCATCCACATGCTTGCTGGACAGGCTGGGCAGGATCACCGTGCCGATCGCCACCGCAAAAATCCCCAGCGGCAGCTCGATCAGCCGGTCGGTATAGTAGAGCCAGGTCACCGACCCCGTCTCCAGCAGCGACGCCAACACCGTGTTGACCAGGGAGTTGAGCTGATAGACCGATGCCCCGAACAGGGCCGGCACCATCAATGTCATGATCTTGCGCACCCCCGGGTCTGACCAGCCCATGCGCGGCACCGGCATCAGATTCAGCCTGGCAAGAAACGGTAGCTGAAACAGCAGCTGAGCGACCCCGGCGATCAGCACACCCCAGGCCAGCGCCACCGCCATGCGATCCTCGGCAAACTGCGGCGCCAGGAACAGGGCGCAGCCGATCAGGCTCAGATTCAACAGCACCGGGGTAAAAGCCGGCACCGCAAAGCGGTTCCAGGAATTGAGGATGCCGCCTGCAAAGGCAGTCAGGGAAATAAAGAATAGATAAGGGAAGGTCAGCCGCAGCATTTCCACGGTCAGGGCCCGCTTCACCGGGTCATCGCCAAAACCGGGGGCAAACAACCACACCACCCCCGCCGCCGCCAGCACCCCCACCAGGGTGATCAACGCCACGACGGTTCCCAGGGTCCCGGCCACCCGATCCACCAACAGCTTGGTGGCCGCCATGCTGCCTTTGCTGCGATACTCGCTCAGCACCGGCACGAACGCCTGGTTGAAGGCCCCTTCGGCAAACAGACGGCGGAAAAAATTGGGGATTTTCAGGGCCACGAAAAAGGCATCGGCCCCAGCGGAGGCCCCCAGCATACGGGCAATCACCACGTCCCGAACCAGCCCCAGCACCCGCGACAGCATGGTCATGGTTGCCACCACGGCAGTGGAGGCCATTAAACCGGCTTTTTTCGGGGTCTTTTCTGTGGGTTCGGTCATGGTGCCTCCAGCAAACCGGGCAAGAGTAAACAAAGGCCACGCAAACCGCCAGAATGATGATTTCCGGCCCCTCAGCCCATTGACATCAGGCTGCCGGATCGGCATAGTTGCGCGTCTTTAGACCATGACCCGCGTGTTTTTTGACCACAACAGGCCGGGTCGGCCCCAGAGGCCAGTGTCGTAACCCGAATTTGACCTTCGAATTTAAAGTATAGGAGCAGGACCTTGGCTAACTCACCGCAAGCACGCAAGCGTGCGCGTCAGGCGGAAACCCGCCGTCAGCACAACGCAGCGATGCGCTCCATGGTGCGCACATACCTGAAAAAGGTGAACGCGGCTATTGCGTCCGGCGACCAAGGCAGCGCTCAGGAAGCTTATACCCAGGCGGTGTCGGTGCTGGACAAAGCCACCCGCAAGGGCAAGTTTCACCCCAACAAGGCCGCTCGCCACAAGAGCCGCCTGAACGCCAAGATCAAGGCCATGGCTGCCTGAGTCTCATGCGTTCACGAAAAAACCGGCCATTGGCCGGTTTTTTTATGCCTGAAAATCAGTGACGCGTTGCGAGAAGCGAGTTTCGAAGGGCCAAACCGGTTTTGCCTTTCGCTTCTCGAAACTCGAGACTCGCTTCCCACATCAGCCGACGTCGAACACCACCATATTATCCCGGTGGATCAGCTCTTCCTCGTTCATGTAACCCAGCACATCGGCAATCTCGGCACTTTTTTTGCCACAGATCCGACGCGCGTCGGCGGCGTCATAGTTGGCCAGCCCACAGCCGATGCGCTCGCCCTGCTCGCTTTCACAGGCCACCATTTCCCCGCGGGAGAACTGGCCGAACACATCTACCACGCCCACCGGCAGCAGGCTGGATCCGCCATCACGGATACGGCGCACCGCTCCGGCATCCAGCACCACCCGTCCGCGCATCTGCAGATGCCCGGCAAGCCACTGCTTGCGGGCATTCATGGGCGAGGTATCCGGTAGCAGCGTGGTCCCCGGCCCCTGCCCCAGGGCCAGCTCCGCCAGGACCTGCGGACTGCGACCGGAGGCGATGGTGGTGGAGGCCCCGGAACGGGCAGCCAGCTTGGCGGCTCGCACCTTGGTGGCCATGCCGCCGCGCCCCAGCAGCCCGCCACCGCCAGCAACACGGGCAATGTCCGGATCCGATGCCCGCGCTTCCCGGATCAGTTTTGCCTCCGGGTTGCTGCGAGGATCAGCGTCAAAAAGGCCGTCCTGATCAGTGAGAATCACCAACCGGTCCGCCTCGATCAGATTGGCCACCAGCGCCGCCAGGGTGTCATTGTCACCGAAACGGATTTCATCGGTAACCACGGTGTCATTCTCGTTCACCACGGGCACCACCGAAAAACCCAGCAGGGTCAGCAGCGTGGAACGGGCGTTGAGGTAGCGTTTCCGGTCGGACAGGTCATCGTGCGTCAGCAGCACCTGGGCAGTGTGCAGATTGTGTTTCTGGAAGCGCGACTCCCAGGCTTGCACCAACCCCATCTGCCCCACGGCAGCTGCGGCCTGCAGCTCATGGACCGAATCAGGGCGGGAGGTCCAGCCCAGCCGGGTCATCCCCTCCGCCACGGCACCGGAGGACACGATCACCACCTCGATGCCCTGCTCGCGCAACGCCACCATGCGGTCCACCCAGGACTGCATCAGGGCACAATCGAGCCCCTTGCCGTCATTGGTCAGCAGGGCACTGCCTATCTTGATCACCCAACGCTGGCGGTCCGCCACGCTCACTCCTTCATTGCGCTCAATCAGGGTTCGTAGATGATTTCCACATCGTGGTCGTCATCGTCGTCATCATCATTCTGGCGGGCTCGGCGGGCGTCCGCCTTGAGCTCCTGCACTTTCTCACGGGCCTCTTCTTCCAGGCGAGCCCGCAGATCCTGCTGCGCAGCGGCATACTCCGGGTCTTCCTGCTCGAGCCTGCGACGGTCCTCGATGGCATTCATCAGGGCATAGACCAGATCTTCGCAGCCCACTCCCGCCGCAGCGGAAATCCTGAACACCGGCCCCTGCCAGCCCAACTCCTCGACGATGGCATCCGCCTGCGCCTGGGCCTCATCATCCGCCAACAGGTCGATCTTGTTGAACACCAGCCAACGCTCCTGCTCGGCCAGAGCGGGAGAGAAACGGTCCAGTTCGTCAGCGATGGCATCAATATGATCCGCCGGGCTACTGCCATCCATGGGCGCCAGATCCACCACATGGAGCAACAGGCGAGTGCGCGCCAGGTGCTTGAGGAAACGAATCCCCAGACCCGCCCCTTCGGCCGCACCCTCAATAAGGCCAGGGATATCCGCCACCACAAAACTGCGATGGCGATCCGCCTTCACCACACCGAGATTGGGCACCAGAGTGGTAAACGGATAATCCGCCACCTTGGGCTTGGCAGCGGAAATCGCCCGAATCAGGGTACTCTTGCCCGCATTGGGCATCCCCAGCAGCCCCACATCCGCCAGCACCTTCAGCTCCAGACGCAGACGACGGGATTCGCCAGGCTTGCCCTTGGTCGTCTTGCGCGGTGCCTGATTGGTGCTGCTCTTGAAATGAATATTGCCAAGCCCACCGCGGCCGCCCAGGGCGATCATTACCGGCTTCTCCGGATCGGTCAGGTCCGCCAGCACCTCATCGGTATCCACGTCGACGATGGTAGTCCCCACCGGCACCAGCAGCACCACGTCATCGGCGGATTTGCCGGTCATCTGACGCCCCTTGCCGGGCTCGCCATTGCGGGCCTTGAAAATGCGCTCGTAGCGGTAATCCACCAGGGTGTTCAGATTGGTATCCGCCTGCACCATCACACTGCCGCCAGCCCCGCCGTCGCCGCCATCCGGCCCGCCGAATTCCACGTATTTTTCGCGGCGGAAACTCAGGCAGCCATCACCGCCCTTACCGGCGTGAACTTCAATGGTGGCTTCATCGACAAATTGCATTGGGGGACACTCTTTACTGGATGGATGCCATTGTAGGGCAGCACACGGGCCACTCACCACAATGTCCTGGATCTGTTAGCTCGCCAAGCCCACGCCGCCCGCAAGCAGCCTGACACAAAAAAGCCCCGCGGGCAGGAGCCTCGCGGGGCTTTTTCCTATCCTTTCGGATCAGGCCACGGGCTCGATCACCACAAACTTGCGGCTCAGCGGACCCTTGGTTTCGAACTTAACGCGACCGGTTTCCTTGGCAAAGATGGTGTGGTCTTTGCCCATGCCGGCATTCACGCCAGCGTGGAATTTGGTGCCACGCTGACGAACAATGATTTCGCCTGCGCTGACAACCTGGCCGCCGAAGCGTTTCACGCCAAGGCGTTTACTTTCCGAATCGCGACCGTTACGAGTACTACCACCGGCTTTTTTATGTGCCATGTCTCAATCCTCTCTCAAATGTCCTAAGGATCAGCCCTGGATCCCGGTGATTTTCACCGCCGTGTACCACTGGCGATGACCTTGTTGCTTGCGGGAGTGCTTACGACGACGGAACTTCACAATCTTGATCTTCTTGTGACGGCCCTGCTCCAGCACTTCAGCGGTTACCTTGGCGCCATCCAGCATCGGCTGGCCGACTTTCACGTCATCGCCGTTGGCAACCAGCAGCACCTGATCGAAATCCACGGATTCGCCAGTGGCCACTTCAATTTTCTCGATGCGAACAACATCGCCTTCTTCAACGCGATACTGCTTACCACCGGTTTTGATTACTGCGTACATGTATGTGCTCCAGCACAACTCCACTCAGGCGGGTAACACCCTGTTGTTCAGGGATCACCACTTGCGGGCCAGGCAGAGGATGAAATTGGGTCGCGAAGTGTACGTGAAACACCGCCCCTGAACAAGCCCTGATTCCCCATGCTCTCGCGGCTTTCACCAGGGATGGGCTTTCCTTGACTAGCTGCCAGCCACTGCTAGCATTGCCCGCTGTTGCGCCCACCTTCTGTCTGGACACAAGTGCATGGATTTCAAGGCCATTTATGCTGTCGTCGAAGATGACTTCGCGGCGGTGAACCAGTTTATCAACCACCACCTGGATTCCAATGTCCCGCTGATCCGTGAGGTGGGTGACTATATCGTCCAGTCCGGTGGCAAGCGCCTGCGCCCGCTGGTTTCCATCCTCTGTGCCCGGGCCTCCGGTTACCACGGTGAGCGCCATGTGGACGTGGCTGCCATTATCGAATTCCTGCACACCGCCACCCTGCTCCACGACGACGTGGTGGACGAATCCAACCTGCGTCGCGGCCGGCCCACGGTCAATGCGGTGTGGGGCAATGCGGCCAGCGTCCTGGTGGGCGATTTCCTGATTTCACGGGCACTGCAACTGATGGTGGCACTCAAACACCCGCGCCTGCTGGATATCTTCTCCCAGAGCACCAACACCATTTCCGAAGGTGAAGTGCTGCAGCTGATCAATGTGCGCGACCCGAATACCAGTGAAGACAACTATATGCGGGTAATCCACCACAAGACGGCCAAGATGTTCGAATCCGCGGCAGAAACCGGTGCCGTGCTGGGAGCCGATGACAACACCGACTTCGTAGAGGCCTTCGCCACCTACGGCCGCCATCTGGGCATTGCCTTCCAGCTGATCGACGATGTGCTGGACTATCAGGGTGAAGCCAGCGAGCTGGGCAAGAACGTGGGCGACGACCTGGCCGAGGGCAAACCCACCCTGCCGCTGATCTACACCATCGCCAATGGCAGTCCGGAACAGGCCAAGCTGATCAAGGACGCCATCCGTAACGGGGGCCTGGATCATCTGCAGCATATTATTGAAACCGTTCAGGCCAGCGGTGGTCTTCAATATACGGTGGACAAGGCCGCCGAGCATACGCGCCTGGCCCTGGACGCCATCGCTGCTGTGCCGGCCTCCCCCTACAAGGAGACCCTGTTCACCCTGGCAGAAGAATCCCTGAAGCGGACTTATTGATACAAGGAGCCACCATGTTTCGTGCTGTGCTAGTGCTTGCCCTGACCGCCACTTTCGCCGGCTGCGCCCTCAGCCCGCAGGTGATTGATGTCAAACCGGTTGCCGACGTGGACGCCACCAACATTGGCCGTAACCAGCCCGTACAGGTTCTGGCCGTGGACTCCCGTGAGCAGGAAGCGTTTGGCACCCGCGGCGGCGTCTACAAGGATACCGCCCTGGTGCGTCCCGCCAATGACGTGAAGAGCGCCATTGAAGACGCGGTGAAAAAGGGCCTGCAAACACAGGGTTTCAACGCGTTCAATCCCGGCGATGACGCGACCCGCCTGGAAGTGCGCCTGGAGCAGCTGGACTACGTGCCCGAGGAAGGGTCGGTGATCAATCAGGTCACCCTGACGCTGACCCTGCTGGCCGAGGCCAGTCGTGGCGATGTGATCCACACTGGCACCTACAAAAGCAGTGTGGAACACGACCTGCCGCTGACCCCGTCGGCAAGCCGTAACCAGCAGATGGTCAACGACATCCTCAGTGGCGCTATCAACCGTCTGCTCAAAGACCCGGAGATGCTGTCCTTCCTGGCGGGTAACGACACACCCTGATGCCTGGCAACCGGGTCGCCATTCACTACTGCAGCCAGTGCAACTGGCTGCTCCGTAGCGCCTGGTACGCGCAGGAATTGCTGACCACCTTCAGCGACGAGCTGGACGAAGTGGCCCTGCAACCGGGGACCGGTGGTGTCTTTCAGATCGAGGCCAATGGCCAGCGAATCTGGGAACGCAAGAGCGACGGCGGTTTTCCGGAAATCACCGAGCTGAAGCGACGGGTGCGGGATGTGGTGTGCCCGGAACGGGAGTTGGGGCACATTGACCGCAAGGGCACCTGATAACCCCCCCTCCAATCGCACTGCAGGAGCGTCACTGGCGGCGCGATAACCGGCGCAGTGAAAAACTTTCTACAACGCTGCTGTAGGAGCTCCTCTTGAGGGGCGAACCGAGCGTAGCGAGGCAGGCCATGGAACCTGTCAAGCCCTGCTACTCCTGACCGCCCGCGGGCAATTTCCACGTTGACGCGTGGTTCGCTCCTCGAGAGGAGCTCCTACAGCGACTTCGAAACAGCTCGGGACAACATGAACCTGGCTATCGCGCCGCGAGCGGCATCGAGCCAATCGCAAAGAGGCGGGCTACTCATTCTCCGGCCGCACATCCACCTGCGGCTCTTCGCTGTCGAATGGCACTGCCACAGTAAATAGCAACGGCTGGCAACACACCTGACAGTCTTCCACGTACTCCTGCTCTGCCACCGACGTATCAATCAACACCTCGATGGGCTCCCAGCAATGGGGGCATTGCACGGTTACCGGTACCAGGCCCGCCATGGCTACACGGCCCCCGTCAACGCCACTTTTTCCAGCCACTCCGGACTCTCGCCCTCTGTCCAGGGCTCGGGCTGCCCCTGCCCCCAGACCGGGCCAGGCCAGCAGGGGTCCCCCTCGAAGCGGGCAATGATGTGGATGTGTAATTGCGGCACCAGGTTTCCCAGGGCGCCGATGTTGATCTTGTCCGCCCGGGTCACCCGCTCCAGCTCCGCCGCCAGGCCATTGACCTGTTGCAGCAGCGCCTGCTGGTCCGCCATGGGCAGGTGATGCCATTCGCGCAGCCCGTCGCGTTTGGGCACCACGATCAGCCAGGGAAAGCGCCGGTCATTCATCCAGCGCAGCCAGCAAAGATCCGTTTCGCCAAGGGGCCGGGTATCAGCGGCAAGGCGCGGGTGGAGTGTGGCCATGGTGTCTCCTCAAATAACAGAACATCGGAGCGAGTGACGAGCTACGGGTGTCGAAATTCAAAACCGGACTGCCTTTCGCTCCTCGTACCTCGCTTCTCACAACGGGCCGTCAACGGTTGCCCCGCATCATGGGACCCTATTACCGATAATCTGAAGGACTTCGCAGCGTCCAGCGTCGAAACGCCCGGGCAAAGTTGGAGGCATCGGAATAGCCCAGACTCATGGCGATTTCGTCGACCGTCTTGTCTGTCTGGGTGAGGTATTCCACCGCCAGGCCTTTGCGCAGCCCATCCAGCACTTCCTGGTAACTGGTACCCAATTGCTGCAACTTGCGCTTGAGGGTGCGCGACGACATATGCAGCTCACCGGCCACCTCCTCGACGCCGGGGAAACGGCCACCCCCGCCCAGAATGATCCGCCGAACCTGTCCAAGCAGGGCTGGCGGCGCCTTGATGGAGGCCATCTCCTGTTCACATTGATCCGCAGCCATGCGTGCCAGACGCGGGTCGGCAAATTGCAGTTCATAGTCCAGGCGCTCAACCGGAAAACGCATCTGGTTGTAGGCACAATCGAAATACACCGGCACCGGCATCACCGGCCGCATGCGCGCAAAGTACTCGGGCTCCGGGTAGGTAAAGCGCAACTCACCGATAATCTCCATATCCGGCAACAGCTTCTGGCCCATGAAGTGAAAACTGGCGAACAGGCTTTCCATCATTACCGGCGCCAACCCACCCAGCGCCAGCAACTCATCGATCTGCATCACCGCCATGTCGCCATCGGTGAAAATATCCAGCTGCACCAGGGTGCTGCGTGTACGGAAGTATTTCACCGCCAGCTCCATGGCCTCGCCGAGGGTGGCGCTGCTCATGGCGGCATACCCCAGAAACCCATGGGAGGAAATCGTCATGGCGGCGCCCAGCTCCCAGCCCAACCAGGGCTCACCGCTAAGCTGGATACCGCGCATCACCACCCGTTCAAAATCCTGGGCGGTTACCCGTGCCTTGGGGTCCCGCCAGCAGCCAGGCTCAATGTCAGTGCCAGACAGCAATACCTCATTGGCAATGCCCCGTCTGGACATTACCTCCAGAAAAAGGGCCAGGTATTCGGCGGAGACCGAGTACTCCGCAGGGTCCATTTTTAGTATTGTCATGGCTATATCCAGCTTGTGCCGCGCATGGCCCCAAATGACCGAAAAAAGCAACCATAACGTTACGTCTCGCCGCTGACAAGTAACTCTCGTTCACTTGTCAGCGCCAACTCCGGGAGAGCCCCATGTCCACTGACAACCTCAAAGACAAAACCCTGTTCATTACCGGTGCCAGCCGCGGCATCGGCAAGGCCATCGCCCTGCGCGCAGCCCGTGACGGTGCCAACATCGTTCTGTTCGCCAAAACCACCGAGCCGCATCCGAAACTGCCCGGCACCATCTATACCGCGGCCGAGGAAATCCGCGAGGCAGGCGGCTCCGCCTTGCCCTGTGTGGGCGACATTCGTTACGAGGAACAGCTGCAGGCCGCCGTGGACAAGGCCGTGGAAACCTTTGGCGGCATTGATATTCTGATTAACAACGCCAGCGCCATCTCCCTCACTGGCACCGAAGCCACCACCATGAAGTCCTACGACCTGATGCACCAGATCAACAGTCGCGGCACTTTCATGGCCAGCAAGCTGTGCCTGCCCCATCTGAAGAAAGCGGCCAACCCGCACATTCTCAACCTGGCCCCACCACTGAACATGGCGCCCCACTGGTTTGGCCGCCATGTGGCCTACACCATGGCCAAGTACGGCATGAGCCTGTGCGTGCTGGGCATGGCCGACGAATATGCCGGCAAAGTTGCCGTCAATGCCCTGTGGCCCAAAACCGTCATCAACACTGCCGCCGTACAGAACCAGCTCGGCGGCGCCCCCACCGTCAAGGCCGCCCGCCAGCCGTCCATCATGGCCGATGCCGCCTGGACCCTCCTCACACAGCCAGTGGACGCGGCCAGTGGGCGCTTCTTTATTGATGAGGACGTGTTGCGCAGCGCCGGCGTCAACGACTTCAGTGGCTATCGGGTGGACCCGGATCTGGATGACAACAAGTTGCTGCCGGATTTCTTTCTGGATTGACGGAAAAGGAGGTTACCAAAATTGTCACATGCTGCCGGGCTTCGCCCATTGCGCAGTGACTTTTCCCGTTTACACAACGTAAGCCACTGAACAAAAACAATAAAAATATTTTCACAGCACTGGCACGGTTCTCGCTTTAGTTGTTTCAAGCAAGAGAGAACGTGCCATGAGCAAGATTCTGAGATTACAAAAGCTGCGTCCGAAGACGGCATTGGAGAGCCTGAACCGGCTCACCGGCCTGGATTTCCAGAGCTTGCCGGAGTCCCTGGTGAACCATGACGACACCGCTCGCCAGGAACAGGACTCGTTCGAGCCCAGCCCCCACTTTCCGCAGCGCGTCGGCCGCCAGGGCTGACGCGTCTATTTTTCCTGCCCGATTTTTCTACCGGGACAGACACCCCAAACATGTCCGCCACGGCTGCCGGATGGATCGCTCCTTTCCTGCCGGGTCAGTAATTCGAGATCAGTTTGTCGGAGGTCTTGAGGGCCGCGCCGCGCCGCTGCATGAACAACTCTTCCACCACATGGGTCATGGCCGGCTCGCTCAACCGCAAGGAAATTTGCACCTGCTCCACGTCTGCAGTCAGCTTCAAGCGTATACTGCCGGACAGCAATGCACTGCCTTCCCCGCCCACATCCGCAGTATCCACCAACACGGCCCGGTCGGTCTTATTGTCCAGGTAGCGCACCACCAACTGCACCTTCCCCGCCGCCCCTGCAATCCGGACCCAGGAGGCCACGTTGAATTCCGCTTCCCACTGGCGGGCACGAGCCGGTCGGCCATCTGCCCAGATACGCGAAGGCACTTTGGCAATGAATTTTTCTATCATTATGTTCTCTCTAGCCGGTACAGTCTTTTTAGCCAGTGTACGCATGAGCATAAATCACGACCATGCGGGGTTTGGCTTACTGACTTTGACGGATATCACATCCTGACGCTTCAATGCTCACCGCTCCATGTCCAATTGTTGGACAGTTAGCCGCCCTCTCCTTTCTCTGAATCCTTACTCTTTATCCCACGCAGCGCACATTACCGCTGCAACAAATTTTGTTTTCACACCGGACAACGTAAAGGAACCATTAATCATGGGCGAGCTGAAAGATCTCCGCGAACAAAGCGAATCTCTGGTAAACCGTGCCAAAGAACTGGCCAACAAACTGTACCTGGCTGGCCTGGGCGCTTATGACAAGGCCGAGGAAGGTTCTGAAGAGCTGCTGAGCAAGTACGTGGAAGCCGGCACCGAAGCGTTTGGCGAAGACGCTGAAGGCAAGCCCAAGGCTCTGCTGGCCAGCCGCGGCGCCCTGCTGGCTGCCCGTCAGCTGCTCGATACCGCGCCGGAAAAGCGCCAGGCCCTCTACGAGAAACTGGTTGAAGCCGGCAAGAAAGAGCGCGGCGAGAAAGCCGAAGAAACCAACGAATTCGTGCTGGCCGGCCTGGGTGCTGTTGCCTCTGCACGCGAAGAAGGCGAGAAACTGTTCAATGAACTGGTTTCTGCCGGGGAAAAACGTAGCTGATTCTGTTTCCCTGATTCTGTTGTACTCTCCTTTGGGGCCTGATTTGGGCCCCTTTCTTTTGCCCGTCATTTACTCGAACTTCACTTTCTCCCCCTCTCTTTCTGGCATCATCCCACCATGTACAGCCCGCCGGACAAGCGCTAGAGTCTGGTAGCGTCCGCTGATTTGCTCAGCGCATGCCGAGAATGCTTCCCCAAAACATCGCTCGCGCCACCCGAGGACACCATGGCTGACGACCGCCGTCGCAAACGCCCCACTACCGCCACCGGCCGACTGTTCCGGCTGACCGGCATGACCACGTCCATTGCCACCCGGGTGGCCGGTCATCAGGTCAAGGGGTGGTTCCAGTCGGATATGGCCAAAGCCGCAGACCGGGAAAAATTGCTCCAGCATATCGGCCGGGAAGTCGCAGCGACCCTCGGAGAGATGAAAGGCGCGGTGATGAAAGTGGGGCAGATTGCCTCGCAGATGCAGGACATTCTCCCCCGGGAGATCAGCGATCAGCTCAAGGTGCTGCAGAATGCCTCGGCGCCCATGCCTTTCCACGTAATCCGTCGTCAACTCGAGCGGGAGCTGGGAAAACCACTGGATTCGCTGTTTGCCGATTTTGAGGAAACCCCTTTCGCAGCGGCATCCATCGGCCAGGTTCACCGGGCCACCACCCATGATGGCAAGGATGTGGTGGTCAAGGTTCAGTATCCGGCGGTCAAGGAATCCATTGATTCGGACATGAAACATCTGCGCCGGATCCTGCGTCTGGGCAGCCTGCTGAAAGTGGATGAAGCGGCTCTGGACGCGGTGTTCAAGGAAATCCGCAACCAGCTCCACGAAGAACTGGACTACCACCAGGAAGCGGGCAACCTGAAACATTTCCAGGCATTCCACAAAGACCAGCCGTGGCTGGTGATCCCGCAGGTTTTCGAGGATCTGTCCAGCGAGAAGGTGCTGACCCTGAGCCAGGAAACCGGCATTGCCCTGGA
Organism: Alcanivorax sp. HI0007; assembly: GCF_001635525.1. NCBI lineage: Bacteria > Pseudomonadati > Pseudomonadota > Gammaproteobacteria > Oceanospirillales > Alcanivoracaceae > Alcanivorax > Alcanivorax sp. HI0007. The sequence continues at coordinate 10,073 of NZ_LWEJ01000103.1, read as the reverse complement.
TCAGGTGGATGACGATCACGGCTTCGATCAGGCGACCCGGAACCTGCTTGGCGAGCGCCTTTTCGATGCCCTGGGCCAGCAAATTTTCCAGTTACGGGCGGTTCACTGCGATCCACATCCCGGCAATTTTGCCTTTCGCCCGGACGGCACCATCGTGATCTATGATTTCGGCGCGGTAAAACGCTTGCCGCCCCAGGATGCCGACCTGTTGCGCAAGATCGTACGCAGCGCCCTGAATGAACAATGGGAGCAGCTGGACGAACTCTTGCTGGAACTGGGAGCCCGCAAGAAAGACACCCAGGTCAACGGGCAATTTTATGCCACCTGGATCGCCTTGCTGTTACGGGCCTTCGATGACAAACCCTACGACTTTGGCCGCTCGGAACTGCACACCGACATACTTCGACAGGTGAAACGCACCCCACTGGAGCAAATGCTGAAATTCCAACCTTCCTCCCGGAGCCTGTTAATCGAGAGAGTGGTCAGCGGGCACTACTGGACCATGATGAAACTTGGCGTCAACACCGCTTTCCGCCCCAATCTGGAAAAAGCTCTGGATCTGTCCCGGGAAGGTTGAAGATGCGGGCACCGGATGGTGCCCGCAGGCGGGTCAATCCGCGCAACCTAGAAAGCGGAACGCAAGCCTACGCTGACCCCGGAAATTTCTTCTTCATCGGTATCCACATAGCGCATGTATTCCAGGTTCGCGCCCAGAGTATCGGTCAGATTGAAATCCAGCCCGGCACCCCAGGACTCATCCTCAAAGGTTTCCGTTTCGCTGAAGGAATAATCCACTCCCGCCACGGTGCCGCTGGCCGAGACCTCTCCTTTTACCTTGCTGTAGCCGCCGATCACATAGGGACGCAGCGTGTCACCCACTGGCGCACCCAGCTTCACATAGCCGCCATACAGATGATCCATTTCGAAGTCGACGATGCCACGGGAGTCCTTGTCGAACCCCATGCCACCCCGGGCTTCCAGGGCAAGAAAGTCGGTAAAATCAAAGCCGGCACGGATGGTGGCGGCATCAATTTTCAGGGTATCGCTGTCAATTTCCTCGTTGTCATACTGGATCTGGCTATAGTTACCACCGATGTAGGGGCCAGCAGCAAAGGCGCCGGAGGCCGCCACCAGGGAACAGGACATGACCAGAACATTACGTATCATCACTTTCATACATATCTCCTTTTCCGTTTAATCACCATTTTGGAGACCCTGTCCGACGCACGGTTCCGGGCAATACGGTAAAGTCTGTAAAATACCTTCAAAACAAGACACGCCGCATCCGGATAACAGCGATAACAGTAAAACAGGATCGGGAATGACAAAGGGAACCGTCACCACAGGGCGACTGGCTGCGTTTATCTGCGCTCTGTTTCTGTCATTGAACAGCGACGCTCTCACGCTGGCGGATGACCGCGACAGCTATGAAGCCGCCGCAGGCATGCAATGGCTCGGCGACGAAGATCACTCCTTGAGCCCGGCGCTTGCCTTGCAGGCATTACTTGGCGGGAAAGGGCAGAAGCTGGATAGTCCTTATCCTTCATTGGGCTTTCGCGAGGGATACCAGTGGTTTCTTATTCCCGTGAAAAACAACAGCACGCTGCCCTACTGGTTTCTGAGGGTGGGACGCCCCCATCTGGACTACCTGGATATCTACGTCTTCGATAAAGACGGCAACCGGATCAAGCATGCCCGCATGGGCGACAGAGTGCCCTTTCACAGCCGGGAACTGCCCCATTATCACCTGGTGACGCCTCTGACCCTGCCCGCTGACAGCGAGCATTACCTGCTGTTACGGGCCCAGGGCAATAACGTGATTGAGCTGCCCGCCACCCTGATGACGCCAGCAGCCTTTAACGCCCATGACAACAAAATTTCTGTTTTTTACGGCCTCTATTTTGGCGCCATTGTCGCCATGTGCCTCTTCAATCTCCTGATCTTCCTCTCGATCCGGGACCCCAGTTATCTGCTTTATGTCCTTTACCTCGGCACCTTTGGTCTTAACCTGTTTACCCGGGAAGGGCTGAGTTACCAATGGCTGTGGCCTGATGCCACCCTGTGGAATCATTACTCCCTGCCGGTTTTGAATCTGGTCACACTGGCGTTTTCCATGCTGTTTGCCAGCCAGTTCCTGGAGTTGAAAAAACGGGCCCCGCGAATTCACCGGGTATTGTTCTCTAGCGCGATGGTGCTGCTGGCGCTGACCCCGCTGACGTTGCTTAACTTTCATTTCTCCATCCAGGCCACCACCGCCATTGTGTTGCCCTGGCCTTTTATTGCCATTGCCCTTTCCCTGTGGCTGATCATCAAGGGTTACAGCCCGGCGCGTTATTTCCTGCTCGCTTTTACTGCCGTCGCCTGCGCCACCGTGCTCTACATATTGAAGACTTTCCAGCTTCTGGAGGGAGGATGGCTGCTGGAAAATGCCATGCAGCTGGGCACCTTTACCGAAGCGGTACTGCTGTCTTTCGCTCTGGCTCACAGGATGACGGTACTGAAAAGTGAGAATGCCCGCATTCAACGGGAAGCCAACGAGGTCCTGGAGCAACGCGTGGATGAACGCACCCGGGAACTGAACCGTGCGCTGAGTGCCCGTAGCGAATTCCTGGCTGTCATGAGCCACGAAATTCGCACGCCGCTCAACGGCATCATTGGTACCGTGGATATGCTCAAGGGCACCCCGCTGGATCAGGACCAGAAGCACAATCTGAATGTCATCGAGCAATCCGGTAACAGCCTGCTCAACCTGATCAACGACATTCTCGATTACTCCCGCATCGAAGCAGGCAAGATGCCCATCGAGCAGACCAGCTTCAACCTGGCGGATGTGGTTGACGAGTCCCTCGCCCTGTTTCAACACAAGGCCCATGTACACTCCAATACCTTGCAGACCGAGCTCGACGCCAATTTGGGAGAACGCTGCCTGGGTGATCCGGTCCGGTTACGGCAGATTCTGGTAAACCTGATCGGCAATGCGGTGAAATTCACAAGTAACGGCATCATCACTGTCAGCGCTACGCGGGATGAACACAATCCGGATTATGTCTATTTCGAAGTCTCGGATTCCGGTATCGGCATTGCCCCTGAGCAACTCAACAACCTGTTTGATCATTTCCACCAGGGCGACAGCTCCACCAGTCGACGCTATGGCGGGACGGGTCTTGGGCTGGCAATTTGCCGACAACTGGTAGAAATCATGGGAGGCGAGATTGGTGTCTTCAGCCGCCAGCATCAGGGATCCCGGTTCTGGTTTCGCCTGCCTTTGCCCGGCACTCAAAAGGACAGCGGCTACCTGCCACAAAACGACGACAACGACGTGCCTGGCCTTTCCGGTGGACGGCTCCTGATCGTCGATGACAACCATATTAACCTGATGGTGGCCGAGGGGTTGTGTCAGAAACTGGGCTACGAGACCGAAGTGGCGGAAAGTGGCATGGAAGCGATTGCGGTACTGATGTCTGCCAGCCAGTCGTTCGATCTGATTCTAATGGACTGCGAAATGCCGGACATGGATGGATTCGAAACCGCCCGCGCCATTATCAAGCTGCAACAGGAAGGCCGGCTGCCCTGGATACCCATTGTGGCTCTGACGGCCCACGCGGTACCGGACAAGATCCACGCCTGCCACGACGCAGGCATGGTGGCCCACCTGGCAAAACCCATCAACAAGGCTCGCCTGATGGCCACTCTTAAACAAGTGCTGCGTGATCCGGGCAAGGGCTCACGGGATCGCGCCTGACACCCGACGCGGGTCAATGTAAAAGCGCCTTTTTTTTGCATCAAGTGTTTTGCTGCTTTCTTGCCTTGTATGGCGTCCGGCGCTCTCAAACATCGCTTCCCACAGTTTTTTATCAGGCCTCAAGCATCTGGCGTTTAATCCAGCGATCCCAACAAACTGTCCACCACCCGCTCCAGGTCGTTAAGGGTGGCGCACTGGCGGGCCAGACGGCAGTGCGGCAGGTAACGGTCCATCACCGCATCACCGCTGTTCCAGCGGCTCCGGGATTCCGGATTCAACCACCACACCTGTTTGACCCGACGACGGATCGCCTGCAACGTTTCGGCACCGTCCGGCAGGTAGTTGTTGCGGGCATCACCGAGAATGATCACCGTGGTGTGGGCATCCAGCTCCCTTTCACAGCGGGCCTGAAACGCCCGGAACATTTCCGCATAGTCGGTACCGCTGCCGGACAGCCGATCCAGCACCTGGCCCACTGCCACCTCGGGTGAGTAACGGGCAAAGTCCTCGGTGATTTCATCAAACCGCGAGGCAAACGCAAAACTGCGCACCCGTGGCAGCACATCGTTCATGGCATAGAGAAACTGCAGCAGAAAGCGAGCCGCATCGCTGACCGAGCTGGACACATCACAGATCACCATGACCCGGGTCTTGCGGGGCGGGCGACGCCGCCAGAACAGTTTCGCCGGCACGCCATCATGGCGAATGCTCGCCACCATGGTGCGACGGGCATCGAGCATGCCCCGGCGACTGGTTTTGGTGCGTCGCTGGTGCAGGCTCGCCAGTCGCCGGGCCATCTTGCGCACCAGTGCCTGCACGTCACGAAATTCACGCAGGTCCCGGAATGGCACTGCCCGCAGGGTCTGCTCACGAAGTGCCCGCCCTTTACCCGCCCCATGCAGCAGAAACTGACGGCGCACCTGAGCGGCCGCCTGTTCCCGAACCCGGGTTCGCCATTGCCGCAGCTGTTCCGCCCTGGCCTGCTGGGCCGGGCTGCCCTGATCCAGCTGCAATACCCGGTCATCCACCGCTCCCATGCCCATATTCATGAGCAAGCGACGGGTATAGATCCCCTGCTGGGTAATCACTTCCATTTGTGTGAAGTCCATCTCGGCAGCAGCTTCTGCCATCCGCTGCTGCAGCTGCTCGGGAGTGCTGGCCAGCAAGGCTTCTGCCTGTTGCGCCTCAGGCGTCTGTGCGGAAGCCGGGTCAGGCTGAGCTGCCGGGGACGGCATGGACGAGGCAGAGTCCTGCGGGGAGTCAGAACGAGGGTCTTCCGCCTCGAAAAAGCGGGCAAAGGTTTCTTCGAACGCGGACCGGTCCTGCTGTTGTTTGACCAGCGTCAGGGCCAGAGCGTCATGAAAACGCTGGCGCTGCGAATAGCCCACCAGCGCCGCCGCATCCATGGCCTGGCTGGCCTCATCCGGGGAAATGCGCAGCCCAGCCCCGCGCAAGGCTTGAACAAACTCGGACAAGCGACGAGTTGGCATCGGCAACCCCTAGTGGTCCATGGGGAAAGTGCGGAAAGCGTTCACGCCGGCAATCCCGTTAGCGCTTACCTAGCTTGCGCAGCCAGGCAGGCAATAACTCACGGGCCAACGACACATCCTGCTCGGTTTTCAGTACCAGGTTCAGCGTATCGGCAACCTGGGCATGTTCCAGACTATCCGCATGCAGTAATACCAGCGCACGGGCCCAGTCCAGAGTTTCAGAAATGGCCGGCAGTTTTTTCATATCCTGCTCGCGGAGATGCTGAATAAACGCCACCAGCTGCTCCCGCAACCGGACATCCAGATCCGGCACCCGGGTAGCCACAATCTGTGCTTCCAGCTCTGCCGTCGGGTAAGGGATATAGAGATGCAGACAGCGCCGCTTGAGGGCATCGGACAACTCCCTCTGGTCGTTACTGGTCAACAATACCAGGGGCTGGTGGCGGGCTTTCACCGTGCCCAGTTCGGGAATGGAAATCTGGAAATCGGACAGCAGCTCCAGCAGGAAGGCTTCGAACTCCTGGTCCGCCTTGTCGATTTCATCGATAAGAAGCACCGCCGGCTCGTCACTGCGCAGGGCATGCAACAGGGGCCGCGGCTCCAGAAAGGTATCGCTGTAGAATGCTTCACCCAGGTCTCCCAGCCGTTCCATGCTGGCTTCCAGGCTGTCGGTGTCAGCCAGCATGCCGCCCAGCTTGTCACGCAACAACTGGGTATAGAGCAGCTGCTTGCCGTATTTCCATTCATACAGCGCCCGGCTTTCATCCAGCCCCTCATAGCACTGCAGGCGAATCAACGGGGCTTCCAGGAAAGCCGCCGCAGCCTTGGCCAGCTCAGTCTTGCCCACCCCCGGAGGTCCCTCCACCAGCACCGGCTTGTGCAACTGCGCGGCCAGGTAGATCGCCAGGGCAATCTGCTCACTACAGATATAGCCCTGCCCGGCAAAACTGCGGGTTATCTCTTCGACGGAATCAATACGGGTTTTCATGGAGGCTCCTGCAACAGACCTCAGAGGGTAGCGCAGGAAAGGCTGGCCGGGAATGACATCTGCAGCGATGGGTTTGCTGACTTGGTACCTGAACGCGAAACGGTCAATGCAGGGTAATGTTGTCCGCCAGCACCAGCGGGGCAATCTCCGCCACCTCATCAACAACGGGTTCGCCGTCCAGGCTGCTCACATCGAATCGGGCAGAGGTCACTTCACCATCGATCATGTCGGGGATGGCATCCAGGAAGGCATCCACATGCTCGGAACCAAAGTGGATCTCCAACGCGTCCAGGTCGGTCCATTGCTGCCAAACCACGATGACCCGCGGCTCGTCTGCCTGCAGGTATACCTCATAGGCCAGACAGCCGCGTTCCCCCCGGGAGGATTTCGCCAAGGCCTGCACCAGCTCCAGTGCCTCGGGTTGCTGGTCTTGTTTCACGGGGAAAGAACCTTTGACGATGATCATTGGGGTCCACTGGGTCGGAAAACCGCAATGGTACCACAATTGCGCCTGTTCTGTCCGCTCAACCGCCACCAAAGAAACGGACCGAGTCCCCCAGCGGCACCCGCCCGACCCGGGTGCGGTTGGCTGCCACATCGGCGTTTTCGTAACCGAAACTGATGCCCAGCACGATGGCGGTGCTGTCAGGAATCCCCAGCAGCTCGCGCACATCGTCCGGGTAGTAGCGCATGCTGCCCTGGGCACAGGCCCCCACCCCGTGAGCGGTCATGGCCAGCAGCAGGGATTGCACATACATGCCCACATCCAGCGCCACGGTAACGCCAAAATCCCGCTCCATGCCGATAAAGGCCACGTGGGGCGCATCGAACAGCTCGAAGTTGCGCAGCTCTGCACGACGGCGGCCCTCCCGATCTTCCCGGGCAATGCCCATGTTGCCGTAGAGGGCCATGGCGCAATCGACCTGGCGTTCCCGATAGACACCCTGGAAACGTGGCAGACTTTCATAGTCCGGCGCAAAGGGAACCCCCCGGCTGACCTTGTCCACCAGACGCTCACGCAAGGCATTGCGCGTCTCTCCACTGGCAACCCACACCTGCCAGGGCTGAATATTGCAGTTTGAGGGAGCATGCTGGGCCAGTGAGAAAATCGCCTCCAGCTCTGCTTGCGGTACCGGCTTGTCGAGAAAGCCGCGCACAGAGCGGCGCTCGGTCATAGCCTGATAAAGGGATAGGGAATCGGCGGTCATGGGTAACTCCTCTGAATTACCCACCAGTCTAACCAGCCAGAAAAAGAGGGACGATGACAGAAACGCTCAGGCCGCAGACGCCTCGCGCATGGCCTGACAAATCTGGTCGATCACCGGGGCAGCAAGCTCCATATGACCCTCACAATCAGCCACACCAAGGCCCTTTGCACAGGCCGGGCAAAGCACATTGAACACCAATTCGTCGCCTTTGATACGGGCCGGCAACACTGCCCAGTTTTCCCGGCGCGCCTGCTGGCCAATACGGTGGTAATACTCCAGATTGATTTCACCACCGGGCTCGAAATCGAAGGTGGCCGGGCAACGACTGCAATTGAGCCACATGTCGTACAGGGCCGCCGCGTCGTAGGGATCCGTGGGATCGAATGACATCGCCACCTCCTGTGGCAATTGAAGGAAACCAATGCGCTTTTGTAGTGCAATTTTTGTCAAAAACCCACGAATTGCGTCACATTTGTCCGGTTTGCCGCTCAAACCCAAGAGAACAACGGCCAAAACAGCCTACAGTCGCACCCCTTGAGCCATCATTCGTCCACCCAGCGCCATCATTTCCAGCTGCAGACAGGCATGGTCCGCCAACACTTTTCGCGCGGCGACCGTGTTGTCGAGCATGGAAATCCCCGCGCCAAACATGATGGCAATGGCCGCTTCCGCCTCCTGTTCTGCGGGCACCGGATCGCGCCCCTGGGCCGCCACTGCCTGGCGCACATCCTCGGCCAGCTCGTCCACCAGCAGCTGCAGCTCCCGCTGGATACGCATCCGGTAGCGGTCATGGCTGCCCAGACGCTGTTGCACCAGCAGACGGAAGTCATTTTCATAATCGTTCAGATAACGGACAAAGCGGCCCACCAGCTCTTTCACAGCCCGTGCCGGCCCGATTTCGATCATGCTGCGGCGCTCGTTTTCCATGGCGGAGCGCAGACGAAAGCAGCAGGAATCGATCAGCGCCAGCCCCAGCGCATCCATGTCCGGGAAATGGTTATACAGGGACGTGGCGGCCAGTCCGGATTCCCTGGCCACTTCCCGTAATCCCAGGCTATCCAGGCCGCGGCCACCGGCCATCAGGGTCCGTGCCGCTTCCAGAATGCGCTCCCGGGTTTGTCGCTTCTGCCGCTGTCGAGTTGTTTCAGCCATAACATTATCACTAACGAGTGTTAGTTAAATAATCCCATGAATAACGCTCATCGCGCAACTACACCCTGGTTACATAATAATCTTTGACAAACAAGTGTTCGCTGAAAGAGAATCCGCCTTACAGTTGTAAGGCAAGAAATTTGGCTCTTACCGATCTCACGGCGCATCATCAATTAGCGCTACAACACAGACTGCCCGCTCACAGCGGGCAGCAGGGAAGCAAAAGGGGAAAGCAATGAACTATTTCGTCACCGGTGCCACCGGCTTTATTGGTCGTTTTCTGGTTGGTCGTCTGCTCAAGCGTGAGGACAGCAGGGTATTTGCCCTGGTGCGCTCCGGCTCCGAATACAAGCTGGATGCCCTGCGTCGTCGCCTGGGTGTGGACGCCGACCGCCTGGTGGCCATCCAGGGCGATATCAACGAAAAACTGCTGGGCGTCAGCAAGCGGGATCAGGACGATCTGAACGGTCAGGTGGACCATTTCTTCCATCTGGCGGCCATCTATGACCTGACCGCCGACGAAAACACCCAGCGCTACACCAACATCGAGGGCACCCGCCAAACCCTGAAACTAGCAGAAAAACTGGAAGCAGGCTGCTTTCACCATGTCTCCTCCATTGCCGCTGCCGGTCTCTACAACGGCACCTTCACCGAAGACATGTTCGAGGAGGCCACTGGCCTGGACGACCCCTACCTGCTGACCAAGCATGAGTCCGAAGCCCTGGTTCGTCAGGAGAGCAAACTCCCCTGGCGCATCTACCGCCCCTCCATGGTGGTAGGCCATTCCGAAACCGGGGAAATGGACAAGATCGACGGCCCCTACTACATGTTCAAGCTGATCCAGAAGCTCAAGGACGTACTGCCCAACTGGATGCCACTGATCGGCGTGGAAGGCGGCCACTTCAATGTGGTGCCGGTGGACTTTGTGGCGGATGCCCTGGATCACATCGCCCACCAGCCGGACCATGATGGCCAGTGTTTTCACCTCACCGCGGACCGCAGCTACAACCTGGGCGAACTCATGGACATTATTGCCGGTGCCGCCCAGGCCCCGCGCTGGCCGGTAAAACTGGATAACAGTCTGTTTAACGCCGTCCCCGGCTTTGTGAAGAAAGGTGTCAGCGCCATGACGCCGAAGCTGATGGTCAATACGGTACTGGAGAATCTGGATATCCCGCCGTCAGCCCTGCAATTTCTCACCTTCCCCACCGAGTACGATAACCAGCGTGCCCGTGAAGCCCTGGCTGGCAGCAACATCGAGGTACCGGATCTGGAAGGTTATATCCAGCAACTGTGGGACTTCTGGGAAAACCACCTGGACCCGGACCGCGGTGACCGCAAGGATGAACTGCAACCCCTGCCCACCCTGCCCGAACGGGTGGACGGCAAGGTCGTGATGGTAACCGGCGCCACCTCCGGCATCGGTAAGGCGACAGCATTGAAGCTGGCGCGGGCCGGAGCCACCGTGCTGGTGATCGCCCGTACCGCAGAAA
>NZ_LWEJ01000102.1:0-304 GCF_001635525.1 Alcanivorax sp. HI0007 | reverse complement strand
AGTGACCCGTCTGCCATCGATTACACCGCGTACGGCATCAATAATGCTGTGGTGATCGATAACACCGGTAAGTGGCGCGATGCGGAAGGTCTCTCCCAGCACCTTCAGTGCAAGGGCGTTGCCCGTGTCATGCTGACCGCGCCGGGCAAAGGTGATATGAAAAACATTTGTTCATGGCGTGAATAACGACATGATCGAGGACAGCGACAAGATCATCTCCGCTGCCAGCTGCACCACCAATGCCATCGTGCCGCCGCTGAAGGCGCTGGAAGACAAGTTCGGCATCGAATACGGCCACGTGGAA
>NZ_LWEJ01000101.1:0-306 GCF_001635525.1 Alcanivorax sp. HI0007 | reverse complement strand
GGAAAGTCCGGGCTCCACAGGGCAGGGTGCCAGGTAACGCCTGGGGGCCACACTGGTGACGGTGTGGCTACGGCTAGTGCCACAGAGAAGATACCGCCTGTTCCTTCCTCGTGTCGGAACCGGTAAGGGTGAAAAGGTGCGCTCTTACCGCACCTTTTCACCCTTACCGGTTCCGACACGAGGAAGGAACAGGCGGTATCTTCTCTGTGGCACTAGCCGTAGCCACACCGTCACCAGTGTGGCCCCCAGGCGTTACCTGGCACCCTGCCCTGTGGAGCCCGGACTTTCCTCCAGCGGCTACGCCGC
>NZ_LWEJ01000100.1:0-200 GCF_001635525.1 Alcanivorax sp. HI0007 | reverse complement strand
CGAGAATGTCTTCCTGGATCAATTGTTGACGTGCAACCTGTTCCGCCAGGTCGCCCACCTGTTGGGGCAGGGTGGCCAGCTTTTCCAGCCACACGGGATCTTCCCGACGCAGCAGGTCAAGCAGCTCCTTGAGCCGGACATGATCGTCCAGCCAGTTGCGCACCAGTGGCCACAGGCTGAAATTCTCGATCAGCTCATTG
>NZ_LWEJ01000099.1:0-9814 GCF_001635525.1 Alcanivorax sp. HI0007 | reverse complement strand
ATGCATGAAGCGCTCACCGCTGGGCAACAGCAGGTGCCCACCTTCGCCGCGAATGGCCTCGGTGACCAGAAAACTTTTGGCCTTGGGGTGGTACAGGCAGGTGGGGTGGAACTGCATGAATTCCATGTTGGCCACCCGGCAGCCGGCCCGCCAGGCCATGGCGATGCCGTCGCCGGTGGCCACATCCGGATTGGACGTATACAGGTACACCTTGGAGGCGCCGCCGGTGGCCAGCACCACGGCTTTGGCCAGAATGACGTCGGTTTCGCCGGTCTCGATATTGTGCACATAGGCGCCGCAGCAGCGCTTTTCGCCGTGGTGCTCCTGCAGGATCAGGTCCACGGCCACCCGATATTCGAAGCGGGTCACGTTGTCTTTTTTACGCACCTGGCCGATCAGGGTGCCGGAGATGGCCTTGCCGGTGGCGTCGGCGGCATGAATGATGCGGCGGTGGCTGTGCCCGCCCTCACGGGTCAGGTGGTAGGGCAGGGCGCTGTCGTTATCGCCGGTCAGTCGGGTGAAATCCACCCCCAGATCGATCAGCCAGCGGATCGCATCCGGGCCGTTTTCCACCGTGTAACGGACCGCGTCATCATGGCACAGGCCACCCCCGGCCACGTGCGTATCGGCCACGTGACTTTCCAGGGAATCTTCCTGGTCCAGCACCGCGGCGACGCCGCCCTGGGCGTAATAGGTGCTGGCGCTGGTCAGCTCGCCTTTGGACAACAGGGCGATCCGGCAATCATCGGGCAGGCGCAGGGCGGTGGTTAATCCTGCCGCTCCGGAACCAATGATGAGTACATCGTGTCGGAAGGTGGCCATGAACAATCCTTAGAACGCCCGAACAAATGTTCAAGCAATGTGAAATGGGTATGCAAAACAGCCCCATAGTATAGCCGGGACCCTCACACCTGCTACAATGGCCCGCTTTAATTGGTCATAGACCCGATTTGCCCATTCACCTCGGCAACCCGGGTTCCGATGCGACCACAGCCATGTATCCGCGTTTCGCGAAAGATCCGGGGGATCGGTGTCAGACGAAGAGTTGGTCAAGAAAGCCAAAACCGGCGATCAGCGTGCCTTTGAAGTGCTGGTACGCAAATATCAGCAGCGTATTTTCGCCCTGATCAGCCGTTACGTGCGTGACTCGGATGAAGTGCAGGACGTGGCCCAGGAAGCCTTTCTCAAAGCCTGGCGTGCGTTGCCCCGTTTCCGGGGTGACAGTGCCTTTTACACCTGGCTTTATCGTATTGCCGTGAATACCGCCAAGAACCACTTGGTGGCCGCTGGTCGGCGTCCGCCGGGTTCCGACCTGGATGCGGCCGAGGCCGAGCAATATGCCGGAGCAGAAATGCTGCACGAGATTGGAACCCCGGAGTCCCTCGTGTTGTCACAGGAGTTAGAGGCAGTTATCCATGAAGCCATTGATGAGCTGCCCCATGAACTGAAAACTGCCGTTACCCTGCGGGAATTCGAGGGCCTCAGCTATGAGGACATTGCGGCGGTAATGGAGTGTCCGGTGGGTACGGTTCGTTCCCGTATCTTCCGGGCTCGGGAAGCAATTGATAATGCTGTGCGCCCACTGCTGGGCTCCCAGCGTGGCGACAAAGGGTGAGTGTATGAACAGGGACCTGGAAACACTGTCCGCTTTCCTTGACGGGGAAACCAGCGAGCTGGAAACCCGTCGGGTCATGCGTGATATCGACAATGCGGATCTGGATGCATTGTCCCGCTGGCAGCTGGCCCGGGATGTGATGCATAAGCAGTCCACCATGAGTGTGCCGGCGGGCTTCAATGCCAGCCTGTCTGCGGCGCTGGCGGCTGAACAGGCGCCGTCCCGTCGTCCGGCCTGGTTGGGCAGTGTGAGCCGGCTGGCTGTTGCCGCCTCTGTGGCTGCTGCCACGGTGGTGGGCTGGCAGAGCTGGGATGCGACCCAGTCTTCCGGTGCTGCGCCGGTGATGGCGTCGGCCCAGGACAGCCGCATGAGCCGCCCGTTTGCCGAGGCGTCGCTGGTATCCCGGTCTTTCACCGCCAACAATGCGGTGGTCACACCGGCGGCCCAGGTTCAGCCCCGCGGTAACGATATGCTCCTGCGGCACAGCGAGTTTGCTGCCCGCAACAGCGGTCAGGGGATGATGCCTTTTGCCCGTCTGGTGAGTATGGATGCCCGCAGTGGAGCCCGCTAACGGATGATGCTGCGCGCACTCGCCCTTTCCCTGTCTCTTTGTTCGCCTCTGGTTGCGCTGGCGGAAGCATCGCCGGCGCACGACCAGCTCCAGGCCATGGCCGAGGCCAATCGTTCCCTCAATTATACCGGCCGTTTCCTCTATCAGTTCGGTGCGGAAATCAGCACCATGGAAGTCAGCCACGCGCTGATCGAAGGCCGCCAGTACCAGCGTCTGACCCATCTGGATGGTCGCCTGGTGGAGGTAATCCGACGTGGTGACGAGGTGCTCTGTCTGCACCCGGACCGCAGTCTTACCCGTCTGAGCAGCAAACAGATGGGCCCCCTGGCCCTGGGCGACCGCCTGGCCAGTGATTTGCCGGAGCAATACAACATCCTCATTGATGGCGATGGCCGGGTAGCCGGGCGCACGACAACGCGTATGCGTGTGGCTCCCCTGGATACCCACCGTTATGGTTATCGCCTGTGGCTGGATCAGGAATCCCGACTGCTGCTGAAATCCGAAGTGGTGGATGGCAGCGGTGTGGCCCTGGAGCGGGTGGAGTTTGTCACCCTCAACCTGTCGCCGCAGCTGGGCCTGGACCACTTCGCAGTCCCGGAAGCCCGCCATGAAAAAGCCCTGGCGCCGGTGCCGGATTCCCATCCCTCCCTCACATTGACGGTGACCCCGGAGTGGTTGCCCGCCGGTTTCCGTGCCATGGAGCAGGACTGGCGACAGGCGACCACAGACCGTGCGCCGGTGGCTGCCCGGGGCTTCAGCGATGGTCTGGCCGCCTTCACGGTGTTCGTGGAAGCCATTGGCGAGAACAGCGTGGAAGAAGGCGTCAGCCGGGTCGGGCCCACGGTGGCCGTCAGCCGCCGGCTGGCCGCCCCCAGCGGTGTCTATCTGGTGACTCTGGTGGGCGAAGTGCCGCAGAGTACAGCGCTGCGCGTCATCGAGGGCATCAGCGTCAGGGAAAATCAGCCGTAATGCTGCTTGAGCAAGGCACAGTAGTGGCGGTGGAAGCTGACGCTATCTGGGTGGAGACCGTGCGTGCCTCCACCTGCGGTGCCTGCAAGGCCAAGGCCGGATGCGGCCACCATCTTGTGAATCAACAGCAGAGTGGGCAGCGTGCCCATCTGCGCGTTCCTGTTTCTTCTCGTGAGAGTCACCAGGTTGGCGATACCGTGCAACTGGCACTGCCGGAAGGGGCCCTCATGCGTGGCGCCTTGTGGGTCTATGGCCTGCCTCTGGCACTGTTGGTGGCCGGAGCCGTGCTGGGGACCCTGCTGCCAGTGACGGCCTTTGACGCCTCGGCCCTGTTTGGCATGGGCGGTCTGGTGCTGGGGTTTGTGATCAACCGTGTACTGAGTCGACTGGCCAGTCATAATCGGGCCTATCAGCCGTATCTGGTGGCATCCGGGGACGACGGTTGCCAGGCGGTGGTCGTACAGCCTGCAAAATAAAAGGAGAGCCCAATGAGCGGATTTCAGCGAGTGGCAACACTGTGTCTGGTGATTTTCACCGGTCTGCTGGTGGCCTGCACCGAGCCGGAGAGCCAGGCGCCCCGGGAGCGGGCTGAACCCCTGGTGACCGGACTGCCGGATTTTACCCGCCTGGTGGAAAAAGAGGGCCCGGCGGTGGTGAACATCAGCACTATCACCCGCCAGGATGAAGACTCGGTCCGTGACCAGCTGGAGCAGCTGCCGGAATTCTTTCGCCGTTTTTTTGAGCAGTTTGGTGGTGAAGACGGCGTGCCCTCAATGCCGCAGGAACGGGAGGCCCGTTCGCTGGGTTCCGGGTTCATCATCTCCGCGGATGGCTATGTATTGACCAACAATCATGTGGTGGCCGAGGCGGACGAAATCATTGTGCGCCTGCAGGACCGTCGCGAACTGAAAGCGGAACTGATCGGCGCCGACGAGCAGAGTGACCTGGCTCTGCTGAAACTGGATGGCGAAGATCTGCCGGTGGCCAACATCGGCTCCTCCGAGGATCTCAAGGTGGGTGAATGGGTGCTGGCCATCGGGGCACCTTTCGGTTTCGACAGTAGCGTCACCGCCGGGATTGTCAGTGCCAAGGGCCGCAGCCTGCCCAACGACAGCTATGTGCCCTTTATCCAGACAGATGTGGCCATCAACCCGGGCAACAGCGGTGGCCCGCTGTTCAACCTGAGCGGGGAAGTGGTGGGCATCAATTCCCAGATCTTCAGCCGTTCCGGTGGCTACATGGGCGTGAGCTTTGCCATTCCCATCGATATGGCCATGGACGTGGTCAGCCAGATCAAGGAACACGGCAAGGTCAGCCGCGGCTGGCTGGGTGTGCTGATTCAGGAAGTGGATCGGGACCTGGCCGAGTCTTTCGGGCTGGATCAGCCGAAAGGGGCGCTGGTCTCCCAGGTGCTGGAGGGCTCTCCCGCCGAGGCGGCCGGTGTACAGGCCGGCGATATCATCGTCTCGTTCAATGGCGAAGCGATCTACCGGTCCTCCGAATTGCCCCGCTGGGTGGGCCGGGTTACCCCGGAAACGGAAGCGTCCATGGTGGTGATTCGTGATGGCAAGGAAAAGGAACTGGAGGTGACCATCGGCCTGTTGCCAGACGACCCGGAGATGGCCTTGCGTGGTGGTGGCGGCCAGGCCGCACCGGACGGCGCCAATGCCCTGGGGCTGAAAGTCCGCGCTGCCAGTGCCACGGAACTGAGCCGCCTGGATCTGAAAGCCGGGGTGATCGTCACCGAAGTGGGTGATGGCCCGGCAGCGAAGGCCGGCATTGCCAGCGGCGACATTCTGGTCACCCTGAACAACAAGCCCGTGAATGACCCGGAGTCCTTCAGTGAGGTGGTGGCTGGGCTGCCCGAGAGCGGCACTGTCGCCGCCCTGATCAACCGGGACGGCAACCCCCGCTTCCTGCCCATCAAGCTGCCCTGAGGCTAACTGTTGTTGGAGCTATGCTTGCATGGCGAATCGGGCCCTGGCCCTTCCCGTGCAAGCGCTCCTGATGGCCGGGCGCACAGCGGATGGCCAACTCCCGTGCAACCCCCTCCCGTTCAGGCTAGAATCGCGCCCCACTGCGTGCCGTTTTCCCGGCAACACCCTTTTGTGCAACAGGCCCTATGACTGACATCAAGAATATTCGCAACTTTTCCATCATCGCCCATATCGACCATGGCAAATCCACCTTGGCGGACCGTTTTATCCAGGTCTGCGGTGGCCTGACCCAGCGCGAGCTGAAGGAGCAGGTGCTGGACTCCATGGAGCTGGAACGGGAGCGGGGGATCACCATCAAGGCCCAGAGCGTGACGCTCTACTACAAGGCCCGGGATGGGGAAACCTACCAGCTGAATTTCATTGATACCCCGGGGCATGTGGATTTCTCCTACGAGGTCTCCCGCTCCCTGTCGGCCTGTGAAGGGGCCCTGCTGGTCGTGGATGCGGCCCAGGGCGTGGAAGCCCAGTCCGTGGCCAACTGCTATACCGCCATCGAGCAGGATCTGGAAGTGCTGCCGGTCTTGAACAAGATCGATCTGCCCCAGGCCGAGCCGGAGATGGTGATCAACGAGATCGAAGAGATCATCGGCCTGGATGCCCATGATGCCTGCCGGGTGTCCGCCAAGACCGGCGTCGGTGTGGATGATCTGCTGGAACAGCTGGTGGAGCGTATTCCGGCCCCGGAAGGGGAGCGTGATGGCGATATGCAGGCACTGATCATCGACTCCTGGTTCGATAACTACCTGGGCGTGATCTCCCTGGTACGGATGAAGCATGGCCGCCTGAAAAAGGGCGACAAGATTCTGGTGAAATCCACCGGCCAGACCCACGTGGTGGACCAGCTGGGCATCTTCACCCCGAAACGCACCGAGACCAAGCACCTGGAAGCCGGGGAAGTGGGCTGGGTGAGTGGCAGCATCAAGGACATTCATGGGGCGCCGGTGGGCGATACCCTGACCCTGGCCAAGACCCCGGATGTGCCGGCACTGCCGGGCTTCAAGAAAGTGAAGCCGCAGGTGTATGCGGGCATGTTCCCGGTGAGTGCGGATGATTACGAAGATTTCCGCGATGCCCTGGCCAAGCTGACCCTGAATGATGCCTCGCTGTTCTACGAGCCGGAAACCTCCGATGCCCTGGGCTTCGGCTTCCGGGTGGGCTTCCTGGGCATGCTGCACATGGAAATCATCCAGGAGCGCCTGGAGCGTGAGTATGATCTGGACCTGATCACTACCGCGCCCACCGTGGTCTATGAAATCGTCTTGTCCGATGAAAGCGTGCTGTACGTGGACAACCCCTCAAAGCTGCCGGAAGGCAACAAGATCGAGGAATTCCGCGAGCCCATCGCCCGGGTGAATATCCTGGTGCCCCAGGAGTTTGTGGGGAACGTGATCACCCTGTGTGTGGAGCGCCGGGGCTCGCAGATCAACATGCAGTACCTGGGTAAGCAGGTAGCGCTGACCTACGACATTCCCATGGCGGAAGTGGTGCTGGATTTCTTCGATCGCATCAAGTCCGTGAGCCGGGGCTTTGCCTCCATGGATTATGCCTTCGAGCGCTTCGAAGCCACCAAGCTGGTGCGGGTGGATGTACTGATCAATGGCGACAAGGTGGACGCCCTGGCCATGATTTGTCATCTGGACCAGTCCGCCTACCGGGGCCGCGCCCTGTGCGAAAAGATGAAGGAACTGGTGCCGCGCCAGATGTTCGATGTGGCCATCCAGGCCGCCATCGGCAGCAAGATCATTGCCCGTCAGACCGTCAAGGCATTGCGCAAGAATGTGACCGCCAAGTGTTATGGCGGTGACGTATCACGCAAGAAAAAACTGTTGCAGAAACAGAAAGAAGGCAAGAAGCGCATGAAGCAGGTGGGCAATGTGGAAATCCCCCAGGAAGCGTTCCTTGCAGTACTCAAGGTGGATGATTGATGGATATTGATATCGGTTTTTGGCTGTCCCTTGCGCTGCTGGTCACCGTTGCGATCTGGGTTATCGACAAGGTCTTCAAGCTCAAGCAGAAGGGCGGGCGCGTGGAAGGCGCCGTGGAGACCTCCAATTCCCTTATCTCCGTTTTCTTTGTGGTACTGGTCATTCGCTCATTTATCGTCGAGCCGTTTACGATCCCCTCCGGTTCCATGCTGCCCACCCTGCAGGTGCACGACTTCATCCTGGTGAATAAATTCGCCTATGGCCTGCGGTTGCCGGTGACCAATACCAAAATTGTCGAGACCGGTGAGCCCCGGCGGGGCGATGTCCTGGTGTTCAAGTTTCCGGAAAACCGCAGCCAGAACTTTATCAAGCGTGTGGTCGGGTTGCCCGGCGATACCGTTCAGGTGAAAGACAATGTGGTCACAGTGAACGGCGAGCCGATTCAGCGCGAGTTGGTGCGCGAGTGGGAAGGCTCCGGGGCCTGGCGGCGTGAGTATGTGGAACAGCTGGGGGACAGCCGTCACCTCATCTGGCAGGAAGGCAAGATCAACTCCTTTACCGGCCGCAAACTGCCGCAAAGCCGCACCCAGGGCGAATGGCAGGTGCCGGAAGACGCCTACTTTGTGATGGGCGACAACCGGGATAACAGTAACGACAGCCGATTCTGGGGTATAGTCCCGGAAGAGCTGGTGGTCGGCGAAGCATTCCTGATCTGGATGCATTGGGAACCGATCTTCTCCATACCCAGTTTTTCCCGTAATGGCGCCATAGACAAGGTGGAGGCGAATTAATAATGATGACAATGCCATCACAGCAACGTGGATTTTCGTTAATCGGTTGGGCGGTGATCCTGCTTGTGGCCGTGGTTCTCGGTACGGCAGCACTGCGAATGGTGCCCGCGTACATGGAGCACAACACGATTTCATCGTCGATCAAGTCGTTGATGCAGGACAGCAAGACCGCGCTGATGTCTCCTCGTGAAGTGCAGGATGCCCTCAACAAGCGCTTTAAAATCAACCAGGTCAACGTGATCAGCGCCAACGACCTGGCGATCAGCAAGGAAGGCGGCATTCTCAAAATCAGTACTGATTATGAGGTTCGCGAGCCCATGTTCTACAACGTCAGCATCGTGATGACCTTTCAGGACGAGTTCAGCAAAGACGTTCGCCAGTGAATAATGATCTTGATCGTCTGATGGCCCGGTTGGGCTATCGGTTCAATGATATTGAACTCCTGGCGCTGGCACTGACTCACCGCAGTGTCAGCCGCCATCGTAACTACGAGCGCCTGGAATTCCTCGGCGATGCCCAGCTCGGGCAGATTATTTCCGTCGCGCTTTTCGAGCGCTTCCCGGACGCGGCGGAAGGGCAGCTCACCCGGATGCGAGCGTCGCTGGTGCGCGGCCAGACTCTGGCGCTGGTGGCCCGCGAGCTGGGGCTGGGGGACTACCTGGTGCTGGGCGGAGGGGAGCTGAAGAGCGGCGGATTTCGTCGCGATTCCATTCTGGCAGATGCCCTGGAAGCGATTATCGGCGCTATCCTGCTGGATGGTGGCGAATCGCCGTGCCGCAAGGTGGTGCTGGACTGGTTCGATGAGCGGCTACGCATCATTACTCCGCAGAGTGCCCAGAAAGACGCCAAAACCCGCTTGCAGGAATGGCTGCAGGCCCGCAAATTCGAATTGCCTACCTATCAGGTCACCCAGGTGGAAGGGCTTGCCCCCAAGCAGACCTTTGAAGTGACCTGTGAGCTGGAACAGATGCAACAAACTTTCAAGGCTCAGGGAGCCAGCCGTCGCAAGGCTGAGCAGCAGGTGGCGGCCAATGTCCTGAGCTGGCTGGAGCAGCAGTATGACTGACGTAAAACCGACCCGCTGTGGCATGGTGTCCATCGTTGGCCGGCCCAATGTGGGCAAGTCCACCCTGATGAATCACCTGATCGGGCAAAAGGTCAGCATTACTTCGCGTAAGCCGCAAACCACCCGGCACCGCATCCACGGTATTCATACCCGGGATCACTACCAGATCATTTTTGCCGATACCCCCGGTATCCATACCGGTCAGGACCGGGCTCTCAACCGGGCCATGAACGACGCTGCGGTTTCTACGCTCAGCGGGGTGGATGTGGTCTGCATGATGGTGGACGGCCTCAAGTGGACCCCGGCGGACGAGCATGTGCTGTCACTGTTGCCACAGCACCCGGAGATGCCGGTGCTGCTGATCATCAACAAGGTAGACAGCCTGGACGACAAGGCCCAGCTGCTGCCACATATCGAGACCCTCAACGAGCGATATCCCTTTGATGCGGTCGTGCCGGTATCTGCGCTGCGGGAACAGAACCTGGAAGCGCTGGAAAAAGCGCTGGTTGAGCGTTTGCCGGAAGGCGAATTCTGGTACGACGAAGATCAGCTCACCGACCGCAGTCTGCGTTTTATGGCGGCAGAAATCATTCGTGAGAAAGTGGTGCGCCAGCTGGGCCAGGAGCTTCCCCACCAGGTCAGCGTGGAAGTGGAAATGTGGGAAGACGGCCCGCGTATCACCGAAATCTCCGCTGCAATCCTGGTGGAGCGCCGTGGCCAGAAAAAGATTCTTATTGGCGACGGCGGTGATCGCATCAAGCAGATTGGCACCCAGGCCCGGGAAGATATCGAGCGTCTTATCGAGCGCAAGGTAATGCTGAACCTGTGGGTGAAGATCAAGGCCGGCTGGTCCGATGATGCCCGGGCCCTGCGTTCCCTT
>NZ_LWEJ01000098.1:0-238 GCF_001635525.1 Alcanivorax sp. HI0007 | reverse complement strand
GAGGCAGGTCGAATTCCGGCCAGGCAATTAATCCGCTCGCAACCCAGTGCCTGCGCGTATTCCAGAGCCTGAATGACGCCTTCTCGAAATTCCTCCACCCGGTCTGGCAGGCAGGCAATGCCTCGCTCACCGGCCTGCCAGTCTCCCGGCGGCAGGTTGAACAGTACCTGGGTAAGAGAGTGCGCCTTCAACCTTGCTGCCAGAGTGTCAGCCGGCCAGTCATAGGGAAACAGGTACT
>NZ_LWEJ01000097.1:0-68046 GCF_001635525.1 Alcanivorax sp. HI0007 | reverse complement strand
CCAAACCGCACCACTGCCTGGGTTGGCCGCAACGCCCGCTGCATTGTTACCGGGTGTTGATCCGGTGGGGCGGCCACTGCAACCATTTCAAACAGGTGTTCGGATTATCCCTTGCTAGCTGGTTGATTTACAAGGAAATGGCCGACCGTAAAGTCACGAAAAGTGGACACCTTGCAGAGTCTATTTGCAGCAAAATCATTCGCTTACAGATTTTCGGCCTATTGACCTGCTTTGGCCGAGCGTTCAAGATAGCGGCTCTTTCGCGGGGGTGGACCCGGCAACGGCGTCAATTCGCCTCCTTCTACATGTCACCCAATGGAACATTCCGAGGATCCTATGAAGGTTCTTGTACCCATCAAGCGAGTCATTGACTACAACGTCAAGGTTCGCGTGAAGGCGGACAACTCTGGTGTTGATCTCGCTAATGTCAAAATGGCCATGAACCCCTTCTGTGAAATCGCTGTAGAAGAAGCGGTGCGCCTGAAAGAGAAGGGTGTGGTTACCGAAATCGTTGCCGTTTCCATCGGTCCCAAGACCGCTCAGGAGCAGCTGCGTACTGCCATGGCACTGGGCGCTGATCGCTCCATCCTGGTAGAAACCGATGAAGACGTTCAGCCGCTGGGCATCGCCAAGGCACTGAAAGCCATCGTTGACGAAGAAAAGCCGGACCTGGTGATTCTCGGCAAACAGGCTATCGACGGCGACAACAACCAGACCGGCCAGATGCTGGCTGCGCTGACCGGCATGCCGCAGGGCACGTTCGCGTCTGAAGTGGACGTGGCTGACGGTAAAGTGAAGGTGACCCGTGAAATCGACGGTGGCCTGCAGACCGTTGAGCTGAACCTGCCGGCGGTGGTTACCACCGACCTGCGTCTGAACGAGCCGCGTTATGCGTCTCTGCCGAACATCATGAAAGCCAAGAAGAAGCCGCTGGACACCAAGACCGCTGCTGATCTGGGCGTTGACCTGACTCCCCGTGTGACCACTGTCAGTGTGGAAGCCCCGGCCGAGCGTCAGGCTGGCATCATCGTTGGCTCCGTTGACGAGCTGGTTGAGAAACTGAAGAACGAAGCGAAGGTGATCTGATGAGTGTATTAGTTTACGCCGAACACGATAACGCCGCGCTCAACAAGGTCACCCTGAGTGTGGTTGCTGCTGCCAAAGAAATCGGCGGCGACATCACTGTGCTGGTAGCCGGTAAAGGCTGTGGCGCTGTTGCTGAAGAAGCGGCCAAGATTGATGGCGTTTCCAAGGTACTGTGCGCTGACAATGACGCCTACGAGCACCAGCTGGCCGAGAACGTTGGCGATCTGGTTGCTGAAGTTGGCGCGGATTACAGCCACATCCTGGCTGCCGCTACCACCACCGGCAAAAACTTCGCGCCGCGCGCTGCAGCGCTGCTGGACGTGGCCCAGATCTCCGAGATCTCCGACGTGATCGACGCGGATACCTTCAAGCGTCCGATCTACGCCGGTAACGCTATTGCTACCGTGAAAAGCAGCGATGCCAAGAAAGTGATCACCGTGCGTGGTACCTCTTTCGACGGCGTTGCCGCTGAAGGTGGTTCTGCTTCCGTTGAGAACATCGACGTTGCCAAGGACGCCGGTATCTCCTCCTTCGTGGGTGAAGAGCTGGCCAAGTCCGACCGTCCCGAGCTGACCTCTGCCGAGATCGTGATCTCCGGTGGTCGTGGCATGGGCAACGGCGACAACTTCGAAATCCTGTACAAGCTGGCTGACAAGCTGGGCGCTGGCGTGGGTGCATCCCGTGCTGCCGTTGACGCAGGCTTCGTACCCAACGACATGCAGGTCGGTCAGACCGGTAAGATCGTTGCGCCGAACCTGTACGTTGCTGTGGGCATCTCCGGTGCCATCCAGCATCTGGCCGGCATGAAAGACTCCAAGGTCATCGTTGCGATCAACAAGGACGAAGAAGCCCCCATCTTCCAGGTGGCGGACTACGGCCTGGTCGCTGACCTGTTCGAAGCGGTACCGGAGCTGGACGGCAAGCTGTAAAAAGCCTGCAGTCAGCACCAACAAAAAACCCGGCCTTGTGCCGGGTTTTTTGTTATGGGATTGCGCTCAATCAGTCTGACTCCGGCTCTGTACACTCCAGCCTTACACTAACCTGAAGATCCGGCCAGGGGTCACTGATGTGGGTGGCGTCGCAGCGAGGCGTCAACCCAAAGGCGGGATCAGTGGGGGAGAGGGTGGCGAACCATTCGCCGCGAGGCCGGCCATTAAAGGCGTCGGTTGACTCACCGGCCCCCAGAGTGATCGGCCCGACGGCAGGATCGCTTGTGCGAAGCTGAATCGCATGTCCCGAGGTATTTGTCACCGTTATCACCTGCACGCTGTCACTGGCATAGCGTCGCTCACGCCATCCGTACTCCCGATCCAGATCGATGGATTGCCATCCGGGTGTGGCGCCGTTGCACACAAAGGGAAAGTCGAAATCCCGGGTACTGGGAGGCGAGAGTTGCAGCATTTCGGTGGCGACGGACATGTCATAGGTCTCGCCATCCGTGATCAGCGTGGCGGTAAACCGGGTACTGGCTTCGGGAGTGACTGTGCGGGAATCCGCCAGGGCCTCGTTTTCGCCATTTACCGGTGGGCTCAGGGTAAGCGTGTCAGCGGTGACCGTGATCGCAAAGGGGGGATAGCAGCCATCATGATTCGGGCAAACCTGGGCAACGCCGGGAGGAAAATCGGAGGGGCAGCAGTAGCCGTCCACACACCGTCCATCACTGGGGCATTCTGATGCCGTGGCACAGCTTGGTGCCGTGCTGTATGCGTCACCGAAAACGCTGCAGTGCGATTCGTCACGGGGCATATTGCGGGCATCCCAGCTGACGGTGATCGGGTCGCCGGGACAGAATAAACGGGGTTCCGCTTTCAGTTGCGCCGGGTCACCGGGTAGTCCATCCAGTTTTACGGCGCAGGCAGAGATCAGTAAAAGAGAAAATAGAAAAGCGGCAAGCAGTCCATTGCGCATCGTTGTTACTCCCTTGTGTTGGTGATAATGCCTCTCTCGGTTGGTGCCATTCCTGCTGCCGGGATTGGCGCAGGGCGAGTCAGTTAAGTGTAGGGTCCGGCAAACAGGAAAGGGGTGAACTGTCTCACTATTAGCACGGATAATGCGTTTCCATCATGACGGACCCTATTTGGCATATCGGGGGCACTCCATGCAGATCTTCAAGGGTAAAACGGCGCTGATTACCGGTGCATCCAGCGGCATTGGTGAGGAAATGGCTAGGCAGCTGGCTGCGGTGGGCTGCAATCTGATTCTGGTAGCGCGGCGCACTGAGCGACTCGATTCCCTTGCCGCGGAGCTGGCATCGGTCACCGTTGATGTGATTACGGCTGATCTGTCTGATCCGCAAGCAGCCGAAGCGGTGTTTGCACAGACGCAGGCCGCCGGGCGGCAGGTGGATATTCTCATCAACAATGCCGGCTTTGGTTTCCAGAAACCGCTGTTGTCGCTGCCGGTGGCGGATCAGCTGGGCATGATCGATGTCAATGTACGGAGCCTGCTGGTGCTGACTCAGCGGTTTGCCGCGCCCATGGCGCAACGGGGCCAGGGCTGGGTGCTCAATGTGAGCTCGGTGTCTGCCTGGTTTCCGATCCCGGGCATGGCCACCTATGCAGCCAGCAAGGCCTGTGTGCTGCATCTGAGCCGTGCTCTCCACGAAGAACTCAAACCAGCGGGCATTGTGGTGACGGCACTGTCCCCCGGCGGCACCCGCACCGAGTTTTCGTCCATCGCCCGTGAGCGGATGGACCCGGATCTGGAAAAAGCCATGATGCCTGTGGACGTAGTGGCACGGGCCGGGCTGGAGGCGCTGGCCAGTGGAAAAGCAGTGGTGGTTCCCGGGGCCTTGTATCGAGTCATGGTCTCTTTGGTGCGGGTATTACCTGCTAGCTGGGTGACGCGTTTGGCGGGAAGGGTAATGGGACGTCATCACTGATATCGCTCTCAATTTCCGCTGAGCGTAGGGTGCACTGAGCCCAGGGCGAACTGCACCACTGAAACGCCATATGGTGCAGTTCGCCTTGGACTCAGTGGCACCCTGCATATATTTAACCCTGACTGGCGATGTCTTCCGCAATGGCCAGTGCTGCTGTCAGGCCGGGGGACTCTATTCCCAGCAGATTGATCATGCCTTTGATGCCGTGTTCCTTTTCATCCTGTATCAGGAAATCCCGCCAGGGCGCTCCGTTGACGAATAACTTGGGGCGGATACCGGCATAGGCGGGGGAAAGTCTCTGGGGGGCAAAGGACGGCCAGTAACGACGTATGGCGTTTTCGAACTGCGGTCGCCGTGACGCGTTGACTTGATAATCCCGCTGCGCGATCCATTCCACATCCGGGCCGAAGCGGGCGTTGCCGGCCAGGTCCACGGTAAGGTGAATGCCCAGTCCATCGCTTTCCGGCAAAGGATAAACCAGCCGTTGTGTCGGGCTGCGGCCCGCCAGTGAAAAGTAGTTCCCCCGGGCCAGCCGTTGCTCGGGAATGCCGTCTGCGGGGAACCCATGGCAGTGCTGCAGCAGTGGTACGGCACCCAGGCCGGCGGCATTGATGAGATGCCGGCACTGTAACTCGAAGGGCCCCTCGTCACTGTCTACCAGCAGCAGGAAATGCGCCTGATGGCAATCAATCCGGCGCACCCGGTGGCGATAGCAGAGCAGGGCATGATGTGCCTGCGCCTGCGCGGCAAGACATTGCATCAGGGCGTGACTGTCGACAATCCCGCTATGTTCACTGAGCAGCGCCTCGCAGGCATGGAGCCAGGGTTCCTGGCGACCCAACCACTGCTGGCTACATGGATGCAGGCCGGTGGCGCCGCTGTTCAGAGCGTTCTGGTGCAGTTGCACCAGCGTGTCCTGTTGCCCTTCATTGGCGACGACCAGCTTGCCGCACTGCCGGTAGGGAATGTTTTGTTCCTGGCAGTACCGATATAGCAGGGCATTGCCGCGCAGGCACAGGCGGGCTTTCAGAGAGTCCGGTGGGTAGTAGAGACCGGCGTGGATGACCTCGCTGTTGCGGGAAGAGAGGTGTTCGCCAAAGTGTCGTTCCTGCTCAAGCAGTACCACCGACCTTGAAGGGGCCAGTTCACGGGCGATCGCCAGGCCGACGACGCCGGCACCGACGATCACGGTATCAACCTGCTCCATGTAGCCTCTCTCTGCCGGTTCCCGTCCTGTGCGCTATTTTGGACATACTGATCCGTGCTTGTCGAAACCGGTGCTTCATTATGAAGCAGGGCGGCTCTGGAGTGGGGTCGCTGACCGGTCTGTTGAGCGATTTTCTGGCATGGGACTTGCTCAATAACTTTCATGGAAGGCGCAAAGCCTTTCTTGAGAGAAGGAAAGTGCCATGCGGTCATTAACGTTGCCGGCCGTTGCCGGTTTTGATGAGATGATTGCCCCGGGCCGAGGTATTCGGACGCATTATACGCAGTACCACGACTGGCTGTTGCAACAGGACGGCCAAAGCCTGGAAAGAAAGCGCAGGGAAGCGGAGCTTCAGTTCCACCGAGTGGGCATTACATTCAATGTGTACGGTGAGGATAGTGGCACGGAACGGTTGATCCCCTTTGATACCTTGCCTCGGGTCATTCCGGCCTCCGAATGGCAGAAGCTGGAGCGCGGGGTGATACAACGGGTCCAGGCGCTGAATCTGTTTCTGCACGATATTTACCACGATCAACGCATCATCAAGGAAGGTCACCTGCCGGCTGAGCAGGTATTCGGCAATGCCCAATACCAGCCCTGCATGCAGGATGTGGATCTTCCCAATCAGGTTTATTCGCAAATCAGCGGTGTTGATCTGATCCGCGATGGCGAGGGTGCCTGGTACGTGCTCGAGGATAACCTCCGTACCCCTTCCGGGGTCAGTTACATGATCGAAAACCGTCGCATGATGATGCGGCTTTTCCCGGAACTGTTTGCCAGACAGATGGTGGCACCGGTTGATCATTACCCCTCGTTACTGCTGGAAACCTTGCAGCAGAGCGCCCGTCACAGTAACCCCACGGTGGTATTGCTGACCCCGGGGCGTTACAACAGCGCCTATTTCGAGCATGCCTTTCTGGCGCAGCAAATGGGGATCGAACTGGTTGAGGGAGCCGACCTGTTCGTGAAGGAAGGCTGCGTCTTCATGCGGACGACCGCGGGCTCCCAGCGGGTGGATGTGATTTATCGGCGGGTTGACGATGCCTACCTGGACCCTCTGGCATTTCGTCAGGATTCCATGCTCGGTGTGCCCGGCTTGCTGTCCGTGTATCGAGAGGGAAGGGTGGTTCTGGCCAATGCGGTGGGTACCGGGGTAGGGGATGACAAGTCCATTTATCCCTATGTGCCAGCCATGATTCGCTTCTATCTGGATGAAGAACCGATCCTGGCCAACGTGCCCACATGGCAGTGCCGCCGCAAGGATGAACTGAAACACGTTCTCGCCAATCTCCCGGAGCTGGTCGTCAAGGAGGTCCATGGGGCCGGTGGCTATGGAATGCTGGTGGGGCCGGCGGCCACCCGGGATGAAATCGCTCACTTCCGGGACCGGTTGCTGGCAAACCCGGATAACTATATTGCCCAACCGACACTGTCACTCTCGACCTGCCCGATTTTTGTCAATGAAGGCATCGCTCCCCGCCATATCGACTTGCGTCCCTTTGTGCTCAGCGGGAACGAAACCCGGGTTGTCCCCGGTGGCTTGACCCGTGTGGCCATGAAAGAGGGATGCCTGGTTGTGAATTCCTCCCAGGGCGGCGGCACCAAGGATACCTGGGTGCTGGAGGAGAGAGAGCCATGCTGAGTCGTACTGCTTCTGACCTGTACTGGTTGTCCCGTTATTTCGAGCGGGCGGAAAATACCGCGCGGATGCTGGACGTGGTCTGGAACCTGTCGCTGATCCGCTTTGCGGTGGATCTGGAATCAGAGTTGATGGCGCCGCTGGCGATTACCGGGTCCGGAGAACGCTACAAAAGCCGCTATGGCAACGTGACCATCGGCAACCTGCTGTATTTCTTTACCCTGGACGAGGATAACCCTTCCAGTATCTACCAGTGCCTGCGGCAGGCCAGAAGCTGTGCCCATGCGGTGCGCGGCAAGATTACCGCGGAGATGTGGGAGAGCGTGAACAGTACCTGGATCGAGCTGAAGGATATCCATCAAACCGGCTTGCAGGATTACGGAGAAACGGCGTTTTTCGAGTGGGTGAAAAACCGCTCTCACCTGTTTCGTGGGGCGACCTACGGCACCTTGATGCGCAGTGATACCTTCAACTTCCTGCGTCTGGGCACCTTCGTTGAGCGAGCGGATAACACCGCACGGATTCTTGATGTGAAACATCAGGACGGGGATGTGGAGTCCAATACCACCGTGGATTACTACCGCTGGCATGCATTGTTGCGCTCTGTGGGAGCCTATGAAGCCTACCGGGAAATGTATAGCGAGCCGATTAACGCGGAGCGTGTGGCTGAGTTGCTGATTCTCCGTCCGGAGATTCCACGCTCGTTGTTATCCTGCCTGCAGATGCTTTGCCAGTTCCTGCCCAGCATTGAAGGGGACGCCGGATTACAGTCCAAGCGCCTGGCAGCGGTGCAGCTGGCGCGGCTGCAATACGGTGATATCGAGCACGTTACCGACATCGGTCTGCATGACTACCTGACGGATTTTCTGCGTCGGATTAATGAATTGGCGGATACCATTCAATCTGAATATCTGGAGCTGGTATGAAATTGTCGATCCGTCACAGTACGGAATACCATTATTCTGAGCGAGTAAAGCACAGCACGCAGTATCTGCGACTGACCCCCAGGCCCTCCGCCCGGCAAAAAATTCTCAGTTGGGAAATGGATTTGCCGGAGACGGCGGAACGGGCGTCTGATGGGTACAACAACATCCTCCACGTGCTCACCCTGGATCAACCGCATCAGGAGATTCGGTTGTCGGTCAGGGGACTGGTGGAGATCACGGATGAAGATGGTGAAGACGCGGATCAGCGCCTGTCACCCCTGGTTTTCACGCGCATGACAGAGCTCACTCACCCGGATGAAGCGTTATTGGAGCTGGCGCACCGTCATGCTGGCCTGCCCGTGGATGCGCGGCTTGAAGCCCTCAGCGAGACGATACTCTCTGCCATGCCCTTTACCCCCGGAGTAACGGATGTGGCCAGCAACGCGGCGGAGGCGTACCGGGGCGGGTATGGGGTTTGTCAGGATCATACCCATGTGTTCCTGGCCTGCTGTCGTGCCCTGGGATTGCCGGCCCGCTATGTCAGTGGTTACCTCTACAGTCAGGATTCAGAGCATGTGGCGAGTCATGCCTGGGCCGAAGTCTGGCAGGACGGTAGCTGGCATACCTTTGATGTGACCAATCAGACCCGGTTACCCCGGCACCATCTGAAGCTGGCAGTGGGTCTGGATTATATGGACGCCTGTCCAGTGCGTGGCGTACGCTTCGGTGGTGGGATTGAGTCCCTGAAGGCGGTGGCAGAGGTGCGCCAGTCGTCTTCTTCCCGTTGCCAGTGATCGTGCGGAGTCTCGAAGATGACCTATTGCGTTGCCATGGCTCTGCAGGATGGCTTGGTGTTTGCTTCCGATTCGCGAACCAATGCGGGGGTGGACCAGATTGCCACCTATCGCAAGCTACACAAATTTGTGGTCGACGATGAACGGGTGATTATCATCCTGTCGGCGGGAAATCTGGCCACCACCCAGAGCGTTATCAGCTTGTTGAATATGCGTCTGAACAGCGATCAGGCGAATCTTTTTGGTGTTCGCTCACTGTATGAGGCGGCCACAGTGATAGGTAGCACCAGTCGTGAAGTGGTGCGTCGCGATGCCGGGCAAAGCCAGGGCAATGTGGACTTTGGCAGCAGTTTCATTGTGGGTGGGCAAATTCATGGTGAACGTCATCGCCTGTTTCTGGTGTATCCGGAGGGCAATTTCATCGAATGCACGCCTGATACCCCTTACTTCCAGATTGGTGAAACCAAATACGGTAAACCCATCCTGGATCGTGTGGTGGACTATCAGTTACCCCTGCAGGCAGCGGCCAAATGTGCTCTCATCAGTCTGGACTCAACGATTCGCTCCAACCTCTCGGTGGGGCTGCCTCTGGATCTGTTGATCTACCAAAAAGACGGTTTTTCTGCCGACAATCATCATGATGTTACCGATCAAAATTCGGATTTCCGGGTCCTGGGCGAAGCCTGGTCCCAGGGCTTGCGGGAAGCCTTTTCGCAATTGCCGGATATGAATTGGTAAGAGAGAAACGGAGATAAAAAAGGGCGTGCCAGGCACGCCCTTTTCTTTTCTGCGGTGTCTTATTCCTTGTTATCCACGTTATCGTAGAACAGATATCGTGCTGTTTCGTATTGACCCCGTGCCAGCTTGAACAGCCGCTCGTAGACCTCCGGGTGCGCTGCGGCCACATCCTGTTTCGGGGTGTCGCTATGCAGGTCATGCAAACTGGCATTGCTGCCATCCGCATTCATTTGCAACAGGAAATCTTTGGTCACCATGCCATAGATAGGGCTGGGGCCTTCCTGCAGCACCACAAAATTGGCGCGTTCCCCTTCCGGGGCGGGCATCTGGAAATCCCGTCCCAGCGTGGTATTGCGGTAGGGGAATCCGAGCATGCCGGCCATGGTGGGTAGCACATCCACAAGGCCCACTGAGTCCTCGATCACCCTGGGCTTCAGGTAGCGAGGGGCATAGATGATGTGCGGGACATGGTTACTTTCCAGCCCCAGCTGATCCATGGCCGGCATATGGGGCAGGGTGGTAATGCGGTTACTGTGATCACCAAAGAACACGAAGATGGTGTTATCAAAGTAATCGCTTTCCCGGGCCCATTTCATGTACTCGCCCACGTTGTAATCCAGCAGCCGTACGGCATTGAACTGGGCGGCACTGCGAAACCCGAACTTGGCCAGCTCCTCATCGGACAGGTCCGTGCGCGGCTGGAAGTCGCCATTATTCTCCGGGATGGTGAAGGGGCGGTGGTTACCGGCGGTCTGGATGAAGGCAAAGAAGGGTTGGTCATCCGGCAGGTCGGCGAGAATCCGGTTGGATTCGCGGAACAGATTCAGATCGGAAATCCCCCAGACATCCACGTCCGGAGATTGCCAGTCGCCTTCCTCATGTAGCTCGAGGTCATCAATGGTCTGTTGCACCAGCCCGTCCAGGTTGGCCCAGCCGGCGTTACCGCCGATGAAATAGAAATTCCGGTAGTCCGGAAATTCATTCAGCACGGTACGCTGATGGCTGGTCAGGGGGTTGCGACTGGCGCTTTCAGTGGGAGCCACGTCGGGGATGCCGGTAAAGGTGGCCCAGATGGTTTTGGCGGTGCCGGTGACAGGCACGTAGAAGTTTTCGAACCGCCAGCCATCGCGGCTTAGTTGGTCCAGGTTGGGGGTGCTCTCGATGGGCAATCCGTAGCTGCTCACCCGGCTCGCCCCGAGGGATTCCAGCATGATGAAGACCACATTGGGCGGACGCTCATAGTCGATCTTGTGGCTTTGCACCTCCACCATGCGCTCGAAATTCAGGTCCTTGCGCTGATCTTCGGGGATGCCGAGGTGCTCCGCCATGAGGGGGTAATACTCGGCGACCTTTTCCTTGTCGAACGGGGAAACCGGAATCAGCAGGGTATCGCGAAAATAGAGGACCGGATTCAGGCCCAGGGCGCCAATGGCACGGTCACCGGAGACAAAGGCTTCGCTCCAGCGCAATGGAATCGGGTTAAGAATATTGATATTGCTGACCCGGCCAAGAATGGCAAAGAAGAACAGGGCAAAGCAGATCAGAAAACCGGCTGTGGCCTGGAGCCCGGAGATACCGGCGGCTGACCGCTGCAGCAATTTGCGCTCGGCAATCCGGGCCAGCCAGTAACTGCCTGCCACGCCGCCAATCAGGCCCAGGGTAATCCAGATTACCGGATAGCTTTCCCAGACCATCAGGGTGGAATCCCGGGTGTCCTGGAGGAAGCGCAGGGCGGTAACGTTCAGGCGTTCACCCAGATAGGCATAATGCCCAAAGTCGAGAATATAGGTGAGGCCGAGCAGGGTCAGTGCAACGATCAGGTAGGCATGCGCAAGGACCCGCATCACTGCGCTGGTGAGCAGGTTGAAGCGGGGCAGATAGGCCAGCGCGGCAAGCGGCAACATCATCAACAGGGCCAGACGCAGGTCGAAGCGCAACCCGATCCCCAGGGCGCTGAGCACGGCGCCTGAATCCGCATCCGGGGTGGAGGGAATTTCTGAAAAGCCGAAATAGAAAACCGCCCGCAGAATGACCATCAGGCTGAAAAACAATGCCGTCATGGCCAGCAGGTAGTGCAGGCGTCGTGATTTCAACCAGGTCATGCTGATGTCTCCGTACCGGGGAAACTGAAAAATTGGCGCCTATGCTACCGGGAAGGGGCCAGTGACGCATGGTCAAATCGCCGCTTTTGGCGGTTATTTGAACAAATTTCAGCGGGATGTCGCGGCTGGCTTGGGCGATGACGGGATAATGCCTTTAACCGGCCGGGACGCAATGGTATTAAAGGCATTCGCTGACGGGAGACGGACATGAATTTTGACGAGATCCTGGCCACGGTGGACGGCCAGGGCAACGGCATGATGCCAGAAGGGTGGGGGCAGGGGCGTGCCCTGTTCGGCGGTCTGGTGGGAGCTGTGTTGTTTGATCATCTGGAAAAAACCGTGGCCGGGAGCAGAACCTTGCGCAGTTTTTCCCTGTCCTTTGTTGCCCCGATGGCGCCGGGCCCGATCAGCCTGCACAGCCAGGTGTTCCGGGAAGGAAAATCCGTGATGCAGGCCATGGTGTCGGCGCGCCAGGAGGGTGAGGTCGTGGCCGCCATGCTGGTCAGCCTGGGGGCTGCCAGGGAATCCGGGGTGATTGTGCCCCCGGCCGCCGCGCCGGCCATGCCGCCACCGGAACGCTGTATAGAGCTCCCTTTCATGCCGGGTCTGACACCGGATTTTCTGCAGCACTTCCAGATGCGCTATGCGGACGGCATGCCTCCCTTCAGCGGCAGTGCGGTGCCGGATTTCAGTGGTTACATGGGCTTTCGAACGCCGCCGCAGGCCATGAGCACGGCGGCCCTGATCGCGCTGGTTGATACCTGGCCGCCCTCGGTATTGCCCATGTTGAAGAAACCGGCGCCGGCCAGTTCTCTGACCTGGACCATGGAGTTGCTGGATGATCCCGGGTCGCGCCCCGCGGATACCCTGTGGCAGTATCGGGTTAAGACGGATCAGAGCAGCGATGGCTACGGCCAGAGCCAGGCAACGATCTGGGACGGGGAAGGCAAGGCGGTGGCATTGAGCCGTCAGACATTTACGGTATTCGCATGAAAAAAGAACTGCCGCCGATCAAGGCGAAAACCCTGGGAGATAAGGTGCCACGCCGTGGGCATTGGCTGTTGGCCGGTCTGGGCCGGGTGATCCTTGCTGCCATGGGATGGCGGGTCGTCGGCACGCTGCCTAATGTGGAGCGCGCGGTCCTGGCGGTGGCGCCGCATACCTCCAACATGGATGGCGTGATCGGTATCAGTGCGATACAGAGCCTGCGTGTCCATGTGAAGTTCATGGCCAAACACACCCTTTTCGAGGGGCGGCTGGGCCGCTTGATGGTTTGGCTGGGTGGCATACCGGTGAATCGTGACAGTGCGGACGATGTGGTGGACCAAACGACGGCCGTGATGCGCGAGAAACCTTTCTGGCTGGGTCTTGCGCCAGAGGGAACGCGGGAGGGCGCCGAGCGCTGGAAAACCGGGTTTTACCGGATTGCCGAGCAGATGCAGATCCCCATCGTCGTGATTGGTTTCTGTTATCAGCGGCGTCAGGTCCGTATTGTCGGCAGCTTTATGCCCACCGGTGACCTGGAGCAAGATATGGCCCGGATTTTTCAGGCGTTGGCCGATATCGTGCCGCGTCGCCCGGATCGGCTTTCCGGGCCGTTACGCAACCATGGGCAGGGCCCTCAAGCCTGAGCAGTGCGGTCCCGCTCCCCCATGCGGTCGAGAAAATGCTGGCGGCGTTGGGCGGATTGCAGTGCAAAGGCCAGAGGCCGGTGTAGCTCGTTGAGCAGCGCTTCCTCGGGGGCAGAGAAGGGCCGGGCCCCGGCTACCTCTACAATACCCAGAGCGACGTCGCCCTGGTGAATCGGCCACATCAGCAGAGTGGCAGGTTGACGCTTGCCTTCTCCCACTTCCAGATCCAGATATCCTTCCGGCACGCTGTGTTGCTGTATCAGCAGCTTCTGATTGAGGGCCGCCCCCAGCAGTGTTTCATCCCGGGGAAGTCGGCGGCGCGCTTCTGCATCGGCATTAAGGCCCCAGGCCGCCAGGCGAACCAGCTCCTGATTTTCCAGCGTGTACGCGGCGCCGGCTTTTGCGTCGATTTGTTCAATGAGGTAGCTGAGCACCCGTTCCAGCAGTTGCGCGGGGGTCAGGTTGCCGGCGATACGTTCGAGAAAGAGGTTGAGCTGCTGTTGGCGCAAGGTGTCCCTTTCGGCCTGTTCGCGCCAGCGGGCCAGCTGGGCGGACTCACTTTCCAGTAGCAGGTTGTTGGCGAAATTGCGGCGGGCACTGATATCCAGAATGTAGCCATTGAGCGTGCAGATCAGCAACGGAATGGCGAAATAAAGCAGCATGGAAAGAAGCGGCAGGGGCAGTTGTCGTAACAGGGCGACAAGTAGCGCCGCGGCGAGTGCGCACAGGCAACTGGTCAGCGTCTGTCTTGGCGGCAGGCGCAGGATGGAGAAACCGATAATCAGGATATAGATGGTCTCAAAGGCGGAAATCTGTCCCGGGAAGAGTCCGTCGAAACGGATGGCGCCCAGCAGGGTGCCGGTGAGGGCAAGGCCGAGTGCCAGATAAAGGACTAGGACGGTATGCGGCTTGAGCCAGGACAGGCGGGTGCTGCACCACAGAGCCACCAGCGCCACTGCAATGGGGTATACGCCGTAATTGCGCCAGGCGACCATCTCGGCCGTATCCACCAGCAGCATCACGGGCACGACCACCACCAGATACAATAAACCCAGCAGATAGACGGAATGGCTGATCAGATCCCTGGCGCGGCTGTGAGCATGTTGCCGATACCGGGCTTCCAGATCCCCATCGAATGTCACCAGGAGGCTGTCCAGCGCGTTGCGCAGAACGGCCTCCTGACTTTTGCTGATCGCTGCTTCCGATGCTGCGGGCATGGCGTTACCTGATTATTATTCCGTTACGGTGTCTCTGAATAATGCCTTGCATATCCCGTGTGGCCTGAAGGGAGTGGTTGTTGTGCTTTGTCGCCACGCGCAGCATGGCGCTTCTTCCCTAAAGACTGCGGTGGTATCCAGAGTCTCCTTGATTCGCGAGCTGTGACAGCGCAGTATTTTGTCAGCCTGATCGCGAACAAATGGCGCTCGCGATATTCAATAATGATCACAATCAACAGGAAGCATCATGACCGATACCGCACGTTTTGAACAAGCCCAAAAAGATGTGAAAACCCTGGACCGCAAACCCGGCAATGATGATCTGCTGTTCCTCTATGCCCACTTCAAACAGGGCAGTGCCGGTGATGTCAGTGGCAAGCGCCCGGGGATGATGGACATGGTGGGCCGTGCCAAGTACGACGCCTGGGCCAAGCTCAAGGGCATGTCCGCGGATGACGCCAAGCAAAAGTACATTGATAAGGTCGACAGCCTGTTGAAAAGCCACAAAAGCTAATCGATCAACCTCTGGCTTGCAGCAGTTGGGCCTTGCCCAGCTGCGCTTCCCCGGCCAGGTTACGGTAAAACCGTTGTAGTTCGGGGAGCTGAGCCTGCAGGGCCTGGCGAACCTGTCGCCGGGCCGCCTCCATCTCTTGTTCAACGCGCTGCTGGTTTTCCTGCATCTCCCGCTTTCGTTTTTCCAGTTCCGCAGGCAGGGCGGTGCTTCCCAGTTTGTCCAATCGTGCATTGATACGCTGCAGACGATCGCGGGCATCGTTCAAACGGGCCTGGAGATCCTGCGCATCCGGGGCGTTGTGCAGAACCCGTTCCAGGTCGGCAATTTCCTGGCGGGTGGCGCGCTTTTCCATCTTGGCTGAGGTGCGAAAGGCGCTGTTGGAAAGGTCCCGGGCGGTGGCATGGTGAATGGCGTTATGCAGGGATTTCTCCTGTTGCCGAAGACACTTGCGCACGTTGTTGGCGTTGATCAATTTACGGGTGGCATCCAGTACCCCGCTGTCATGGTCGCGGACCATGGCCAGTACCAGCTGGTCCATGACCGTGGTGCTGTTACCGGCAACACTGTTGGTGAGCGACCGATAGAGACGGTCCGGGTCATCGGCCAGGGTTTGCAGGGCTTTCATGTTTTCCGCCACCTTGTTCAGAGCCAGGTTGTAGACCGGCAGGGCCTGCTCCATGGCCCCCTGATTGCGCCAATCATCGCCGGCCAGAACCAGACCGGAAATTGCCCGTGGATTGCCCGGAAAGCGCGCGGCAATCCGCACAAACCAGTCCCTGGCCCGTTGCCGGTCCCCGTCCAGTCGATAGCTCTCGGCCAGTAGCAGGGCGGCATCCACCGCTGCCGGACTGCGCTGTTCTACCTGACTGAGTTGTTGACGGGCAAACTCGGTATCGCCATCGCGCAGGGCCATGGCTGCCAGGCGCAGACGGGCGTAGTTGCCAAGAATGGGTTTGTTGATACTGTCGGTCCGCTCGTTATAGCGGATCAGCTCGGGGGTGTCCCCGTTGTTGGCGCCTGCGCCCAGTATGGTCAGCAATTGCTGGTCCAGGGAGGAAAGATGCACAGTGAACGACCCTTCTGCCTGGCAGTCCGCGGGGGCTGCCTGCAGGGCAGGGGTCAGCAATGCGCCTAGAAGGCAGCAAATGGCCAGGGTGATTGCTCTCATTGTCCCATCGTTTTGTTATTGGTTATGCGGGCTTCAGGCAATGCCGCTGGGGCGTATTGCACTGGCAGGAGCTCAGCGAGAACCTGCCTGGCAAATGGTGCGCCAACTGTGGGCGGAGAGAAGGAACTGGGTCACAGGGCGGTACACAAATTTATGCATTCCGGTGTGGCATTCCCCACGGGGACCCTGTTGCCGTAGCGGCGGGGCAGGAAGGGCAAAGCCCCGCCTGTGGCACTCAGAAAGCCCTGATATTGGCGATAACAAGGCCGATTACCACGGTGGCTACCAGCAAGCCCACGCCCATAAGAACGGTGGCAATGATGCCCAGCACCTTGCCGGCGCGAGTCATGCCTTCCCCGGCCGGATCCATGTCACCTCTGGCCATGATGTTCAGGTCCTTGCTGCCCAGTATCCAGGCGACGATCCCCAGCGGCGCGAACAACAGGATACCCAGCAGACCGAAGGTCAGTACCAGCCCGCCTCGATGGGCTGGAAAATACCCTTCGGGACGAAATTCGACCTGAGGGGGCGCGGAGGCGGGAGCCTTGGGTGACTGGCGACCCGCAAAGGCCGCAAACAGCAGCAGGGCGCTGATGGCCAGATAGAACAGGTTGTAGGCGGCGGTAGCGATGATGGAGTAGGTGTCCGCACTGATCACGTCATCAAACATCCACTCCATCAAGACGATCTGGTTGAAGATGATCCAGCCGTTCTGCAGCAATGTGAGGAGACCGGCGATCAGGACCAGTATGGCGGCCGTGCGGGCACGCTCCATGAATATGCCGGCGAGCACAAAGGCAGTGATTGCTACCAGGGTGCCGGGAGCAAGGGCGGGAATCAGGGTGAGAAGATCCGGTCCCATAAGACATCCTTTTCGTTGGGGGTGAGGAAAGTATCAATCCTGTGTGGAAACACGTGACAGAACCTGTTTCAACAGGCTTCTTACCGCTCGCCAGCGATTGACCAGCAGTGACAGGAAAATCAGCGCGCAGCCAGCCACCTGCCACAATGTCATCTGCTCGGTAAACCAGGCGGCAGCCATAAGGGCCGTCCACATGGGTTCGAGTACCATGATCACAACGCCGTGGCTTTGCAGTGACAGGCTCTGTGCATAGGTTTGAACGAGAAAGCGCAGGGCGGTGCCGACGGTGGCGCTGAGGATGACCCAGATCGCCAGTTCGAGGGTGGCGTCCGCCGCAGCCTCGCCCCAGGGCTCGAAAATGGCGGACAGCATACCCGTCAGCACACCGACCACCGCCAGTACCACCGTGGTCAGCGCCAGGGCGGGAATGCGAGGATGTTCGATGGGGTTGCCACTCCGGTCAAGGGTGGAAATGGTGTTGGCGGCCCGGGTGTTGAGGTTGAAATAGAGGGCGAAAATGGTCGCCGCCGCCACAAAGAATAACTGCCCGGCTTCAAGATGAAGGCCCTGTTCCAGTGACAACAGGGCCAGTCCGGCGGCGGCTACCGGCAGCGCCAGCCAGGTGCTGCCTGGCACCGGCTCGGCAAACACCAGCCGCGCGATCACCGGTACCAGCACCACACCAAGACTGGTTAGAAAGGCCCCTTCGCCCACATGTTCGGCCATGGCCAGCCCCATGACCCAGCAGCTCATGGCAACGCCAAAAACCACACCTACCCGGGCACAGCGAAACAATTGCCGCCCGTTGAGACGGCGCAATTGCGGATAGGCGATCATGGCCAGCAGACTTGCCGCCAGCAGGAAACGCAGCGACATGAACAGCAGTGGCGGCATGGCCAGTACCGCTTCTCGCGAGAACATCCAGCTGATGGCGGCGAGCAGGGTGACCAGCAGCAGTAGCAGATCGGCTTTGTGGGCTTGGCTAACAGGCACTGAACAGGATTCGCATGGAAAAAGAGCTGGCGATGGTAGCACAGGCCCGGACTCCGGTAACGACTGTTCAGGCGACATGGATCAGGTCAAAGTGGACACGGATTAGCGAGTTACGAGTCAGGGGTTGAAAGGAGCGAAAGGCATATAACAATGCGGGCTCTGATCTTTTCGCTCCTTTCGACTCGTGACTTGCGACTTGAAGATTGCCAAGTCCGGGAACGGTGGTGATATATCGTAGCACCCGGACAGGGTGTGGCTTTATGGGTTGAGGTAACAATGTTTGCAGCCTGGCGAAACTGGCGCGACAAGCGCCGGGTCAAGAAGATGGGATACACCGAGGCGGAATGGGAAGCGGCGGTGGCCGACTGGCCGGTGTTGCAGCGCTACCAGGGAGAGGTGCGGGCCCGGCTGCGGGATCTGAGCTTTCGCTTTCTGGTGCGCAAGAGTATCGCTCCAGGTTCCGGTTTCGTGATTACCGACGCCATGTGTCTGCGCATTGCTACCATGGCTTGCGTACCGATTCTGGAATTGGGCCTGGACTGGTACGACGGCTGGTACACGGTCATTCTTTATGAAGGGGACTTTATCCCCAACCGGCCCTGGCAGAGTGAGGACGGTGTGGTGCACGCCAGTGGCCCGGTGCTGGCTGGTGAGGCCTGGCACCAGGGCCCGGTGATCCTGTCCTGGCAATCGGTGCTGGAAGCCGGGCAGGGCAGTAATGTGGTGATTCACGAGATGAGTCACAAACTGGATATGCGTCGCAACGGGGCCAATGGTGCACCGCCGCTGCATCCGGGGATGAATCCGCGGCAGTGGCACGAGACCTTCACGGCAGCCTGGGATCGCCTGTTTGATGATTATGAGCAGCACCGGCCCCTGTCCATCGATCCCTATGCATTGACCGGGCCGGGGGAGTTTTTTGCCGTTTGCAGCGAAGCCTTTTTCGAGTCACCGGCGTCGTTGCTTCGGGACTGGCCGGATCTCTACCGGCTGTTGGCGCAGTTTTACCGACAGGGAGAACAGCCATGAAATTTGTTTTCGAAGTGCGCGTGAAACCGGGCTTTACCGTGGAGGAATATGCCCAGGGTTGGGTGGAAGCCAGTGAAATCATTCAGCAAACCCCCGGGGCCCGTGGTACCTACCTGCATCGCAAGATCGGTCACCCCGATACGGTACTGGCCATCGCCCATTGGGACAGCAAGGCCCATCGGGATGCCAAGGACGACAGCCGCAGTGAAAAGGTGAAAGCGATCCTGGCGAAGCACGCCAAGGTCTGTGAGGTCACGGTAATCGGGGAATTCGACGAACCGGAATGGCAGGTGCTGCCGGAATAGGCGGCCTGCCGTAGCTCGTGGCCGCACCTTTATCACGAAGCCGCTGTAGGAGTTCCGCTTGGGGGACGAACCACGCGTCAGCGTGGAAATCAGGCGCAGAGTCTACCCGGGCTTCGCTCCGCAGCAGCAGAGCAGCCGGCTCTCTAGAGTGATCAGGTGACGCCCGCATCGCATGTTTCTTCGCCAAGGCGCGGATTCGTCCCTCAAGAGGAACTCCTACAACGGGGCGTTCGGAGATTTGAAAGAAAAGAGCCGCCTTGCGGCGGCTCCTGAAGCCGACTCAGGATTGCTGGGCGGCTTCTTCAGGCAGGGTGATGTTCAACTCGAGAATTTCGCAGCCGGACTCCCGGTCGAGCTGAATATTGACCGCATCCTGATCCACAGGAACATACTTGCGAACCACCTGCAGCAATTCTTCCTGCAGTTGCGGCAAGTAATCCGGTCCACCGCGGGTGGAACGTTCCCGGGCCACAATAATCTGCAGGCGTTCCTTGGCCACCGATGCGGAGCTCTGCTTCTTGGGAAGCAGGTAACTGAAGATACTCATCCCTTAGCCTCCAAACAGACGGCCGAACAGACCTTTCTTGTTCACATTGACGAACCGATGGGGCAGTTGGTCGCCGAGGAAGCGGGCAACCGCATCGCTGTAAGCCTGGCCGGCATCGGAATCGATATCCAGAATCACCGGGCTACCGGCGTTACTGGCGTTCAGCACCGCCTGGGATTCAGGAATCACGCCGAGCAGTTCAATGGCGAGAATTTCCTGCACATCCTCCACGGACAGCATCTGGCCGTTCTCCACCCGTTCCGGTGAGTAGCGGGTCAGCAGCAGGCGAGCCGGGATATCCCCTTCACCCTGTTCGGCACGGCGCGTCTTGCTGGCCAGAATACCGATGATGCGATCGGAGTCCCGCACACTGGAGACTTCCGGGTTGGTCACGACGACCGCCTCGTCCGCGAAATACGCGGCCATCAGGGCACCTTTCTCGATACCGGCCGGGCTGTCGCAGATGATGTAGTCCATCTTCATGTCATCGCGCAGGGCGTTGAGTACGCCTTCCACACCTTCGGTGGTCAGGGCGTCCTTGTCGCGGGTCTGGGATGCGGGAAGGATGAACAGATTGTCCACCTTCTTGTCCTTGATCAGCGCTTGCTTGATGTTGGCATCGCCACTGATCACATTGACCAGGTCATAGACCACTCGGCGCTCACAGCCCATGATCAGGTCCAGATTGCGCAGGCCCACATCAAAATCAATCACGGTGGTTTTGAAACCGCGCAGGGCAAGGCCTGTGGCCAGCGCTGCACTGGTGGTGGTTTTGCCGACGCCACCCTTGCCGGATGTCACGACCACAATCTTCGTCACGCTCTTCTCCTTACCTTCGTCTTTCCGTGGCGCCAGCTACTTTAGCTCAGCGCGGTAAATTGCATGGCGTCACCGTCCAGGGACAGATACACCGCCCGGTTGCGGTGCGCCTCGGGCAGATCTTCGGCTACCCGGTAATGGCCGGCAATGGACACCAGCTCGGCATTCAGTTGCTGGCAGAAAATACGGGCACTGCCGTCGCCGCGGACGCCCGCCAGGGCGCGGCCACGCAGTTTGCTGTAGACATGGATATTGCCTTCCGCCATCAACTCGGCACCGGTACTCACGGGCGCCAGCACGATCAGATCGCCACGGCTGTAGACCTGCTGACCGGAACGGACCGGCTGATCCACCACCAGTGTCTCGATGCGCTGGGTGGCGGTGGGGACTTTCTCTTCTTCCACCTGCGGGGCTGGCTCACTGCGGCGCGGCACATCACGGCCGCCAGACAGGCTCAGGGTACCCAGGCCCAACATGGCGGCGGTATCGCTATCGATGCCGGTGGTGCGGGCCAGGGCCACCAGATTCACGCCCAGGCTGCGCAGGGTGTCCACTGCGGCCATCAGGGCCACCGGCTCCACCTCCAGGTCCTTGCTGACGTCAATGACAACCGGGGCTTCCTGCAGCCACTGGGCGGCATCTTCCAGCCGTTGGCTGACTTCCTGGTGCAACAGGTTGGCATCCAGATTTTTCAGTTGCAGGACCGTCATCATCAGCATGCGGCCCTTGAATTCGAGAACGGTATTTTCTTCGACGACTGCTGTCATTCCTGACCTGTTGTCCGAGGGGCAAAGGACGCGGGACAGTCTCCAGGCGGAGGCTCTCCGGAGCACGTCTGGCCCGGTGGGGCGTAATTTTGGCAAAGCCTAGACGAAAGCGGCGAGCCGTAAAAGCGCCAAAAGGGTGATATGAATGTTAAATCTGCGTGATATCCCGGTGACAGCGTAATAACTGGTGGAAAAAGCAGCACTTTCCCTGTCGACGTGGCCTTGTGGCTTTTTGTGAAACTGTGGACCGGTTGGCGACCTTGCCAAAAATCTCCAGTAGGAGGCTGCTGCGACGAAGCCGCTGTAGGAGCTATGCTTGCATGGCGAACCGCGCTTGCGCGGAAATCGCCCCGAGGGCGATCAGGAATCTCAGAGCTCGACAGGTGTCTCCAGAAACGATGGCGGATAAATGTTGACTCCTGCCGCCTCGCTACGCTCGGTTCGCCACGCAAGCATAGCTCCTACGGGGGGCTTCGGAGTATAGGGGAAAGGAAAAAGCGGAGGGGCCTTGCGGCCACCTCCGCCTGGTGGGTCACATCATCGGCCGCTCTGCGTGCACGTTGACGTCCTTCAGCTCCATATCGAAGGCGTCGGTGAGCAGGCAGTCGTAGCGCATGGCATCGTACTCGTTCACCGCCTCTACCTGATCGGCGTCGATGATGCCCTTGCTGGCGGCATCCTGCAGTTTCTCCAGCATGGTCTTGCCTTCCAGTTGTCCCTTGCCATCGGCTTTCAGGAACGCCAGATAGGCCGGCTCGACTTCCAGCAGTTTGTTGAAGGTTGCCTCCACGCGACCGATGGAATCCTCCGGGTCCTGGGAGATATAGGCCGGCTCCGCCAGGGCATCGCGTACCGAGCTGGGCGCCATGATCATGTCACCCAGGGTGCGGATCTGGTCGTCGCTGGGGGCCTGGGCCTTGCAGGGGCGACCGAACGGGAAGAACAACCCTTTCAGCAGGTAGCCGACACCAAAGAAGCCGAAGTTGCGGTAGAAGGCTTCCAGAGCGTCGTGGGCCTTGCTGAATGACCGGCGCAGCGCATAGCTGGCATGGGCGTCATTGGCCTCGTCCCGTGGCAGGGTAGCGTGGTACTTGAGAATGGAGCAGGCAATCAGCAGCTGGCTGTGCACATCCCCCAGTCGAGCCGAGAGCAGCTCGCGGCGCTTGAGGTCGCCACCCAGCAGGGCCAGTGCCATGTCGGCCGTGCTGGAGAGCACCGCGCTGTAGCGGTTCACCAGTCGATACCAGGGTGCGCTGAAGGCGTCCGCGTTGCCCGGCGCATCGGACAGATAGGGCCCGGCCAATGCCTGGATAATGCCGCTGCTGATATTGCCCAGGGTATGCCCGGCGTGGGAGAAGAACAGGGCATCGAAATCCTGCAGCCCCTGTTTCTTGTCTTCCGCCTGGATGGCCTGCAATTCATCGTACAGGTACGGGTGGCAGCGCATGGCGCCCTGACCAAAGATCATCAGGGAGCGGGTGAGGATGTTGGCCCCTTCCACGGTAATGGCGATCGGTGTGGACTGGTAGGGCAGGGCCAGGAAGTTACGCGGCCCCAACTGGATACCGCGACCGCCGGCGATGTCCATGCCGTGGTTGATCAGCTCACGCATCATTTCCGTGGCATGGTATTTGGCCATGGCGGTGACCACCGATGGTGCACCGTCTTCCAGCGAACGGGTGACCAGGTGGCGGTAGGCTTCCAGGGTGTAGCCGATGGCGGCCACTTCCGCGGACGCTTCCTGTACCCCTTCAAATTGCCCCACAGCGGTATTGAACTGGCGACGAATCCGGCCGAAGGCACCGGTCATCCGGTAGCCGATTTCGCCGCTGGCGGTGGCCAGGGCAGGCAGGGAGACACCGCGACCGGCGCCCAGACATTCGATCAGCATGCGCCAACCGCGGCCGGCCATCTCCGGCCCGCCAATGATCACATCCAGCGGAACGAACACGTCCTTGCCGTTAATGGGGCCGTTCATGAACGGGGAGCCCGGGTAATGGCGGCGGCCGATTTCCACTCCGGGAGTGTCGGCAGGAATCAGCGCACAGGTAATACCCAGCTCTTCCCTGTCGCCGAGCAGTTTTTCCGGGTCGTAGAGCTTGAAGGCCAGACCCACCACGGTGGCCACCGGGGCCAGAGTGATCCAGCGCTTGGCAAAATTCAGGCGCATGCCCAGCACTTCCTTGCCGTCAATCTCGCCTTTACAGATCACCCCGGTGTCCGGAATGGCGCCGGCGTCAGAGCCCGCTTCCGGA
The DNA here is from genome assembly GCF_001635525.1 of Alcanivorax sp. HI0007. Lineage (NCBI taxonomy): Bacteria > Pseudomonadati > Pseudomonadota > Gammaproteobacteria > Oceanospirillales > Alcanivoracaceae > Alcanivorax > Alcanivorax sp. HI0007. Next base: position 44,566 of record NZ_LWEJ01000097.1, on the reverse strand, counting down.
CCTGTCAGGCCGAAGCAGGGGATCTCGTCACCCTTGGCCAGGCCCGGCAGCCAGCGGTCCTTCTGTTCCTGGGTGCCGTATTCGGCCAGCAATTCACCGGGTCCCAGGGAATTGGGGACCATGGCGGTGACCGCAGCGGTCAGGGAGCGGGTGGCGATCTTGCTCATGATGCGGCTTTGCGCATAGGGAGAGAACGCTTTGCCACCGTATTCCTTGGGGATGATCAGACTGAAAAAGCCTTTGTGTTTGAGGAAATCCCAGACTTCTTCGGGCAGATCCTTCAACTCGTGGAAAATTTTCCACTCATCCAGCATGTCGCACAATTCCTGGACCTCGTTGTCCAGAAACGCCTGCTCTTCGTCAGTGAGGGTAGAAAACTGGATATGGGCAAATTTTTCCCAATCCGGTCGGCCGGAAAACAGGTCGGTCTCGAACCAGGTGGTGCCCGCTTCAATGGCTTCACGCTCGGTGTCGCCAATAGCCGGCATGACTTTTCCCAGCGCGTTGTACACCGGCTTGGTGATAAATTTTTGCCGCAGATCCACATGATTGAGCAGAGCGACACCGGCCGCCAGCAGAATCAGGGAAATCGGGTGAACCAGCCAGGGGGCCAGGAAAGCGCTCAACAGCCAGACTACTACAAAGACAGTGCTGCCTATGCCGCGACTGATTCGCTGGTAGAACAGGGTCATCAGCGTGGCAATTAACACTACAATAGCCAACAGGCTAAGCATGGTGATCTCCTTTGCCGTGAACCCGGGCAAACAGGGACCCAGGTTGTTTTGAATACAATCCAGCGTACTCAAAGGTCATGTACATGGCGTGAAGCCTTACAGACCTTACTGTCTTGAGTCTAACCCGTGAAAGTGATCAGTTGCACAGGATTTAACCGGATTTAATGGCAGCCATCCCTTACAATCACGTGCAGATTCAAAGCTTTCAGGAGCAAGGCGTTGCAAGCGAACAACTACATCATTGAAGCAACTGAACAGAACATTCAGCAAATTCTTGAGCAGTCCCGGCAGGTGCCGGTGATTGTGGATTTCTGGGCCAGCTGGTGCCAACCCTGTCAGCAGATGGCGCCGATACTGGAGCGCCTTGTCAATGAGTACCAGGGCAAGGTGATCCTGGCCAAGGTCAACGCGGATGAGCAACAGATGCTGGCCAGCCAGTTCGGCGTGCGCAGTCTGCCCAGCTTGAAGCTGGTCTATCAAGGGCAATTGGTCAGTGAGCTGGATGGTGCCCAGACGGAGGGGGCGCTGCGGCAGTGGCTGGCACCGGTGGTCGATCCCGAGGCTGCTGAACAGCAGCAGGAAGAGGGCTTTATCGAGCAGATCCGCATGGCCATCGACGCCGGCCATGGTGAGCAAGCGGAAGCAGCCCTGCGACAGACCCTGCAGCAGAGCCCGGACAAGCACGCCATCCGCGCCATGCTGGTGGAATACCTGCTCGGCGAGGGGCGGCTGGACGATGCGCAGTCGGTATTGGCGGAAGTGACGGAAGATGCGGAGCCGCTTCGCCCGTTCCGGGCCCGCTTTGCGTTGCTGGAAAAGCTGGAAGGGGAGAGTGTGTCCCTGGCCGAACTGCGCCAGCGAATCAATGATCAGGCCACACCGGAGGATCTCCATGCCTTCGGCCTGCAGGCCGCCGCCGCAGGCCAGTTCCAGCCAGGGCTGGAGGCCTTGCTACAGTTGTTGCGGGATCACCGGGATTTCCGTGACGGCATTGCCCGCAGCGCGCTGCTGGAAGTGTTCGAGTGCCTGCCCAAGGGCGATCCCCTGGCCAGCGAATACCGTCGCAAGATGTTCAACTACCTTTACTGATCCTCGCTTCGCGCCCCTTTGCCGTGGCTGGCAGAGGGGCGAATCCCCTTGCCGCTTGTCTTCTTCTCTCCCATCGCGCCTTACTGGTGCGCCCTGTGGGCTTTCTCTCTCCTGAATCTCCCTTTCTGCTTCATTTCGGAATGCCGTATTGCATTAAATGGGTGCGTAACCGTGGTGCATGAGTTCTATTATGGTGCACTTTTGGGGCATTTTGCGTCCAAGTTACTGAAAATAAAACATAATAATGCTGGCCTGATTCTTGTATGCGCTATGCCGGTGCAAACTTTTCGGCACGTATTGTGTTGGTGCATTGCTGGCAGCCTGCCGGGGTGCACGAGGATCAGGAGACAATCATGAAAATGCTGACTGCGGTGATCAAGCCGTTCAAAGCGGATGAAGTCCGCGATGCACTGGCCCGGGTTGGGGTCCAGGGCATGACCATTACGGAAGTCAAAGGTTTCGGTCGCCAGAAGGGCCATACGGAGCTGTACCGGGGAGCGGAGTACGTGGTCGATTTCGTGCCCAAGGTAAAGCTGGAGCTGGCGGTCCGCGAAGAGGATGTGGACCAGGCCATTGAAGCGATCATGAAGGCAGCGGGAACCGGCAAGATCGGTGACGGCAAGATCTTCGTTTCCGACCTGGAACAGGTTATCCGCATTCGTACCGGTGAAACCGGCAACGAAGCTATTTAAGGGGGCCACGATGAAATCATTACTTGCTGTCCTGTTGATGCTGCCCTCACTGGCCCTGGCCGATGGCCTGGATACCGGTGACACCGCCTGGATTCTGACTGCCACCGCCCTGGTGCTGTTCATGACCATTCCGGGTCTGAGCCTGTTCTATGGCGGTCTGGTGCGTAGCAAAAACGTGCTGTCCGTCCTGATGCAATGTTTTGCCATTACCTGTGCGGTATCGCTGGTGTGGCTGATCTGCGGTTACTCGCTGGCGTTTTCCGATGGCGGCAGCATGAATGCCTGGATTGGCGGTCTGGACCACGCTTTCTTTGCCGGCATTGGCAAGGACACGCTGGAAGGTACGCTGCCGAAAAGCCTGCACGGCTTGTTCCAGATGACCTTCGCCATTATTACCCCGGCGTTGATTGTGGGTGCCTTTGCCGAGCGTATGCGTTTCGGCCCCATGCTGGCGTTCTCCGTACTCTGGCTGCTGGGTGTCTACGTGCCTGTCTGCCACTGGGTGTGGGGCGGCGGCTGGTTGGCTGATCTGGGCCTGTATGACTTCGCCGGCGGCACTGTGGTGCATATCACGGCCGGTGTGGCAGCCCTGGTGGCGGCGCTGGTCCTGGGGGGGCGCAAGGGCTTCCCGGGGCAGGGTATGCTGCCGCACAACATGACGATGACCGTGACCGGTGCCGGCATGCTGTGGGTAGGCTGGTTCGGCTTCAACGGTGGCTCGGCACTGGCTGCTGGCGGCGATGCGGCCATGGCCATGCTGGTGACGCATATTTCTGCGGCAGCAGGCTCGCTGGCCTGGATCACCATGGAGTGGAAGAAATTCGGCAAGCCCTCGGCGCTGGGTATTGCCACCGGTATGGTGGCTGGCCTGGGTACCATTACCCCGGCATCCGGTTTTGTCGGTCCGGCGGCGGCGCTGGTGATCGGTCTTTCCGCGGGCGTGATCTGCTTCTACGCGGTGATTTTCATCAAGCACAAGCTGAAGATCGACGACTCCCTGGATGTCTTCCCGGTGCACGGGGTGGGTGGCATTCTCGGTACCCTGTTTGCCGGTATCTTTGCCTCCACCGAGCTGGGTCTGTTCTCCGGTTACGGGTTTGCCAAGCCGGAGTTCACCATGCTGGATCAGTTCGGTGTTCAGGCACTGGGTGTGGTCGCCACGTTTGTCTACACCGCCGTGGTGACCTGGGTGTTGCTGAAGCTGGTTGGTCTGTTCGCGGAACTGCGGGTGGAAAGCGACGAAGAAACCCAGGGGCTGGATATTGCTCTTCATGAAGAGCGCGGTTACGACCTTTGATTACCGTGTTATGACCGTCATCGAAAAGCCCGGCCCAGTGCCGGGTTTTTTGTCCCGGATAGACGTGGATTGTGCTATTGCCACCCCCTGGGGCTTTCTATAAGGTACGGGTAAGTTTCGAACGCTCGTTTGAATGGCGATGCCGGTTTATGCGGGGTGTCGAAGCCACAACGATAGGTCAAGGAGATATAAGAATGAGCCTGGAATTTTTGTCTGACGAGTGGTTTGCGAAGGTAAAAGAGATCCGTGACGGTGCCGGCGATGTGGAAACTCCGGCTGCCCTGGCAGACCTGGTAATCAACATCACCGTATCCGGTGATAACGGTGACAAGGAAATGGCGCTGGTAGGCGGCATGATTGAAGAAGGTCACCACGCGGATGCGCCGACCACCATGATTCTGCCCGCCGACCTGGCCAAGCGCATCTTCATCGAAGGTGACCAGTCCGCCGGCATGCAAGGCTTCATGAGCGGCCAGATCCGCATCGAAGGGGACATGAGCAAGCTGATGGCGCTGCAAACTGCACAGCCTTCTGCTGACCAGGTTGCCCTGATGAAGCAGATCCAGGAAGTGACTGCCTGATATAACGACGCTGTCGTTTATCCGGAGTCTTTCCCCAATGCCCGCCTAGTGCGGGCATTGTTGTTTCTTGGGGAATCAGTTTCCAGGAGCGAGTCACGAGTGACGAAAAGCAGAGCCGCGACGGGTTGTTTGGGTTAGTCTTTTCGCTCCTCGCTCCTCGCTCCTCGCTCCTCGTAACTCGTTCTTATATCTCTTTGTGATTCAGATTCTGTAGCGGCGTGGCCACGGCCACCGGGTGCACAGGGACCTGCTCCAGCCAGCCGTAGGCGCTACGACCACCGTTATCCAGATAGCCATGCAGGGACGCACGCCAGGGTTCCGCGTACAGCGCCAGGCACAGTGGCTGGCGGCGTATCGGGTCCTGGGCCACACAGACGTGATCCGGCCCGGCCTTTTTCAGCAGGTCGCCGGGCATGGGGCCGGGGGGTTGTACCAGGTCGCAGGGCAGGCACAGACAGAGTCCCTGGCTGGCATCCAGTGCCGCTTCCAGCCCGGCCATGGGCCCCTGGAATCCGTCCCGTTCATCGCTGACCACCTGATCCGCCCAGTGCCGGTAGGTGGTCTGGTTGCGATTGGCGCTGATCACGATGCGGGCGGGGGAGGGTGTCAGGTGATCCAGCAGGTGGGCAATCAGCGGTTTGCCGTCCAGTTCCAGTAATCCCTTGTCGGCGCCGCCCATTCGTTTTCCCTGGCCGCCCGCCAGGATGATCAGGGTATAGTTTTCCACGCCCAACTCCTTTGGGGTTCCGCAGGTGAATGGTATGCTCTGTCGCTTGCTTCCCTTCCGACATCCTCAGGACATCGTGTGACCAGCGCCCGTAACCATCTTACCGATCTGACGCGCTTTGCGCCGCTTTTGCCGGGCTATCAGCCCCGTGAGGCGCAGCTGGCCATGGCGGACGCCGTGGATGCGGTCATCGGTACCGGTGGAACCCTGATGGTCGAGGCGGAAACCGGCACCGGTAAAACCCTGGCCTACCTGGTGCCGGCCCTGTTGTCGGAGGGGCCAACGCTGGTTTCCACCGGCACCAAGAGTCTCCAGGATCAGCTTTTCTTCAAGGATGTGCCGCTGGTCAAGAAAGCCCTGGGCCTGCCGCGCAAGGTGGCGCTGTTGAAAGGGCGCGCCAATTATCTGTGCCCCTATCGGATGACCCTGCATCAGGAGGAGGCGCGCTTTCTGACCCGGGAAACCGCCGAGCAATTGCAAATCGTGGCCCATTGGGCCGGGCGCACCCAAACCGGTGACATTGCCGAGTTGCAACAGATTCCTGAAGACGCCCCGGTATGGCCCTGGGTCACCAGTACCGCCGATAACTGTCTGGGGACGGACTGCCCCAATTATCAGGAATGCCCGTTGATGAAGGCCCGCAAGGAAGCCCAGGAGGCGGACCTGGTGGTGGTTAATCATCACCTGTTCTTTGCAGATGCGGCCCTGCGCGGGAATGGTTCGGCCTCGGAACTGTTACCCAGCGCCAATACGGTGATCTTTGACGAAGCCCATCAACTGCCGGAAATCGCGGCCGCCTTTTTCGGTGACACACTGAGTACCCGTCAGGTTCAGGAACTGGGCCGTGACAGCCTGTCCGAAGCCGGACACACCGCCGCCGACCTGGCGCGCCTCAACCAGTTGATCGCGGCGGTGGAGAAGGGCTGCCTGGATCTGCGTCTCAGTCTGGGGGACGGCGAGCGTCGTGAGCCCTGGTCGGAAGTGGCGGAAAAGGACGCGGTCATTGAAGGGGGCGAAACCCTGCTGGCGGCCCTGCGGGATCTGGAAATGTTTCTGGGGCCCCTGGCCAAGGCCAGCCGTGGCATGGAAGCCTGTGCCCGCCGGGCCAGTGAGCAGGTGGACTGCCTGGCGGCGTACCTGAAAGGGGAACAGCCCAACCGGGTGTACTGGTTTGAAACCTTCAAACGCACGGTGGTGTTGCACAGTACGCCCCTGTCTGTGGCCGCTCAGCTGCGGGCCCAGCGTGAGCGCCAGCCATGCAGCTGGGTTTTGACCTCGGCAACGCTCTCCGTGGGCGGTCGTTTTGAACACATCCAGAAACGCCTTGGCATGGACGCGGCGACCACCCTGCGGCTGGAAAGCCCGTTTGATTTCAAGCGTCAGGCGGTCTTTTACGCCCCGGAGGGGCTGCCGGCACCGAATGATCCCGGTTATACCGCGGCACTCTGTGACGCCATGGTACCGGTGATCAATGCGGCAAAGGGGCGCACTTTTTTCCTTTTCACCAGTCACCGGGCGCTGCGCGAGGCTGCCCAGTTACTGCGTCCGCGCCTGGACTACCCGTTGCTGGTGCAGGGGGAGTCCGGGCGGCGGGAGTTGCTGGACAGCTTCCGGGAAAAAGGCAACGCGGTGCTGCTGGGCACCAGTAGTTTCTGGGAAGGCATTGATGTCCGCGGCGAGGCCCTCAGCTGCGTGATTATTGATAAACTGCCTTTCGGTTCCCCGGGGGATCCGGTGGCGGCGGCGCGTATCGAACATATCAATCGCAACGGTGGAAATGCCTTCCGCGATTATCAGCTGCCCCAGGCGGTACTGGCCTTGCGCCAGGGCGCCGGGCGCCTGATCCGTGATCCAAAAGATACCGGTCTGCTGGTCGTTGCGGATCCCCGACTGCTGACGCGCAGCTACGGAAAATTATTTGTTAACAGCCTGCCAAACATGACCCGCACCCGGAAGCTGGACGTGGTACAACGGTTTTTTGATTACCTGGCCCGGCAACAGCAAGGGCAGGCAACGGAACAGATGGAATCATGACACGAATTCTGGCTCTGGAAACCGCCGGCGAGACCTGCTCGGTGGCCATCATGGACGGTGACGAGGTGCTCGAGCATTTTGAGCAGGCACCCCGTCGTCAGACCGAAAAAGTGCTGCCCATGGTGGAGGCGCTACTGGCGGAATCGCAACTGACACTGCGCCAACTGGACGGCATTGCCTTTGGCCATGGTCCCGGTGCCTTCACCGGCGTGCGGGTGGCGGCGGCGGTGACCCAGGGGCTGGCTTTTGCGGCAGACTTGCCGGTGATCGGCATTTCAACCCTGGCCGCCTGTGCCCTCAGTGCTCAGGACATTGCCCCCCATCGGGATGTGATTGCAGTATTTGACGCGCGTATGGGAGAAATTTATCTGGGTGCCTATGCCTGTGAGGAAGCGGGTGCCCGTGCCTTGGCCGATGACGGCCTGTTTCACCCGGATACCTTGCCGGCCTTGCCGGAAAAGGACTGGATGATCGTTGGTTCCGGTCTGGTCTATGGTGAGGCGCTGCGCAAGGCCTATGGCGCAAGTCGCTGTGAGGCTGACGTGCATCCCCATGCGAAAGCGGTAGCACAGCTGGCATTATCGGGTTTCCAGCGCGGGGAAGGGGTGAGTGCGGAACAGGCACAACCGGTTTATCTTCGCGATCAGGTAATTCAGGGAGCAGTACGATGATCAATTGGGACCTTCCCAATGTGCATGAACTGGCGGTAACCGTGCCAGCCGAAGCCATTGACGTGATGGGGCATGTGAACAACACCGAATACCTGCGTTTCATGGAAAAAATTGCCTGGGACCATACCGCGTCCCTGGGGCTGGGCTGGGACCTGTATCAGAAGCTCAACCGGGGCATGGTGGCCCGGCACACGGAAGTGGATTATCTGGCCCCGGCTTTCGAAGGTGAGCACCTGAAAATCGGCACCTGGATCGTGGAAAACGACCAGCGTATCAGCATCACCCGTCGTTACCAGATCGTTCGCGAATCAGATGGCCGAACCTTGCTGCGCGGTCGTACTCGTTGGGTGTGCGTGGCACTGGATTCCGGCAAGCCCCGTCGCATGCCCCCGGAATTCCTGCAGGGCTACCAGATTACCGCCAGCGAATAGAAAAACGTTACGAGTCACGAGGAGCGAGGTACCAGTCGCGACAAGCAAACCGGTTTTGATTTTCGCAACTTGCAACTTGCAACTCGCAACTCGTCACTGAAGTTTTATTAACAAGGACATTCCATGGATTGGTTCCAGGCCCTGGTGCTGGCCCTGATACAAGGCCTTACCGAATTTCTTCCCATTTCCAGTTCTGCCCATCTGATTCTGCCATCTCAGGTTTTGGGGTGGCCCGATCAGGGGCTGGCATTCGATGTGGCAGTCCACCTGGGCACCTTGATGGCGGTGATGGCCTACTATCGCCGGGATCTGTTTGCCATGATCGGCGGTGCCGGCGTGGCTGTGACACAGCGCACCATGAATGAGGATCTGAAGCTGGGTCTACTGGTGGTGCTGGCTACCATCCCGGCAGTGGTATTCGGTTTTCTTGGTGGTGACTGGATCGAACAGGAGTTGCGTTCCGCGCTGGTAATCGCCATCACCACCCTGGTATTCGGTGCCTTGCTGTGGGCCGCGGATGCGTTTGGCAAGCGCCAGTTCAGCCTGGTGCGCCTGGGCGTCTTGGGGGCGATCTTTATCGGTCTGGCCCAGGCCCTGGCGCTGATTCCCGGCACCTCGCGCAGCGGCATTACCATTACCGCGGCGCTGGCACTGGGTTACCGGCGCGAGGATGCCGCCCGATTCTCCTTCCTGCTGTCCATTCCGGTGATTCTTGGCGCTGGCCTATTGAAGACAAAGGATCTGATCGAACAGCAGTTGGCGGTGGACTGGGGAATGATGTCTCTGGGCGTGGTAGTCAGTGCGGTGACCGCCTACCTGACCATCGTGTTTTTCATTCGCCTGCTTGAGCGTATCGGTATGCTGCCGTTTGTGGTGTATCGCCTGATCCTTGGCGTTGCGCTGCTGGCGTGGCTGGCCTGATCCATGTCCGGATCAATGCTGGGCCTGTTACCCGGGTGCCCCGAAGGGCTTCCCGGCACCCCGGTCGAGGAGGCTGGCAGGGCTGAGGAACTGGGTTTGTCGCTGGTGCTGGGCTGGCACGAAGAGCGTCTCAGCCTGTGGCGGCCGGACGGGCGGGAAACGCCTTTGAGTGTCAGCTTCAGTGATGGCAAGCAGGGTTACCGGCTGACTCCGGAGCGGGTCCGGCACGAACGATTGATCAAGGCATTGGGGAAACCCCGGCAAGAGACTCTCACCGTGCTGGATGCCACTGCCGGTCTGGGTCGGGATGCAGCCCTGATTGCCATGGCGGGTTTTCCCGTGCTGTTGGCTGAGCGCTCGCCGATACTCCATGCCATGCTGGCGGACGGTTTGCAGCGGGCGCCCGGGGAGCTGGCTGAAGCCATGCAATTGTTGCCCTGCGCAGATGCTGACACGCACAGCTTGCCGCCACTCCATGCGGTCTATCTGGATCCCATGTTCCCGTCCCGGGACAAAAGTGCCGCCGTTAAAAAAGACCTGCAATGGCTGCAGCAGTTGGCAGCGTACCCGGATCAGCAGGAAGAAACGGCTTTATTGGAGTGGGCGCTAGGGCTTGACCCGCAACGGGTCGTGGTCAAACGACCCGGCAAGGCAGAGCCGCTGGCAAAACGCCGCCCTCACCACCAGATTGCCGGTAAGGCTATTCGTTTTGATGTTTATGAGTAAAATCTCGCCTGACAACACAGGTGCGCAAGGTGCGATAGTCAGACGAGTGCTCTTGATTGAGCGGTTAGCGGGTGCAGCTCGCTACGCTCAGTGCACCCTACGAGCAGAGCGCTGGTCAAAAGGGGAGAGGTAGGAGCTTGCCTGCAAGCGAAACGGCGTTGATCGAAAGATTGTCGCCAGCAGGCTGGCTCCTACGGTAGCCAACCCCGTCAGGCGCTTGCCGGTTTTTCCTCCACCAGGTGCTCAATGTCGGTAACCCGCGTCACCCGTTGAATGGCATCGCTGATATCCGGGCTGAGGATACGGCGGGCTTCATCGTCGAGGGATTCCAGCTTGTCATCAAAGACCAGCGCACCGGCACCGTCCGTGGTGACCAGTCCGGTGCCGTACAACTGGCTGATGAAGTTTTTCAGCACCACCTTGTCGAAGAATTCCGGAGAGTTGAATTCGTAGAGCAGCGACAGTCTTTGCGCGGTCTGGTGCGCCAGTTCCCCCAGCTGCTCGGCAGTGAGCATGCCTGACCCGTATTGGACCAGCAGGCGAATGGTCAGGTAGTAGCGCTCCAGTGATGGTATTACCGTCTGGCCGAGATGATCCAGCATGTCGGATTCGTGGGTGTGGATAGGGGCACCGTGCAGACAGTTATCCTCACGGCTGATCAATTGCTCGGCTTCCAGCACATCCACGGTCTTGCTGACTGCCTGGGACAGGTCATCGCCATCCTGCCAATGGAGATAGTATTCATTGCGCAGGAAGGGGTAGAGCAGGTGGACCATGCTTTGCAGGGTGTCCATGCTGATGGAGCGGGCGTTCATCACCAGGGAACAAATCAGACCGGGAAGAATGAACAGGTGCAGGCTGTTGTTGCGCACATAGGCCATCTGCAGGGCCGTTTTTTCATCGGTGGTGACCACGTCTCCCAGCTTGTGCTCGATGCGCTCCAGGAATTCGTTGTCGAGACCATACTGGATGATGGCAGAGGCATCGTCCGTGGCGATGGAGGCGCTATCGCTGTAGGGCGCCTGCTTCAGCAGGGCGATGTACAGATTCAGCTGCTGGCGTAACTGGGCCACATCCATGGTGTGCTTGGGGGACGCCAGCAGGGCCAGGCTGAGCAGGTTGATCGGGTTGGCCACTGCCGCCGCATTGATGGATTCCACCACTTCCTGCCCCAGCTCATTGACCACATGCTTGAACCAGGCGGGGTTTTCACTGGCGGCCAGATCCTCGCTACGCCAGGCGCCATGGTGTTGATCCAGAAAATCCACCAGCTTGATGGGTTCGCCGAAATTCACATGCACCTGGCCGAAGTGACTGCGCAGCACCGACAGGGACTTCATCAGCCCGCCAACGGATTCCTTCTGCTTTTTCTTGCCATGCAGCTCGCCGATATAGGAGCCGGACTCGATGACTTTTTCGTAGCCCACATAGACGGGAACAAAGGCAATGGGTTTGCGTGCATCGCGCAGAAAGCTGCGCAGGGTCATGGCCAGCATGCCGGTACGGGGTTTGAGCATCCGGCCGCTGCGACTGCGACCGCCCTCCACGAAGTACTCAATGGAGTAGCCGCGCACGGTGATGGTATGCAGGTATTCGCTGAACACCGTGGCGTAAAGGGGGTTGTCCCGGAAGCTGCGGCGCATGAAAAAGGCGCCGCCACGGCGGAGAATGGTGCCAACAATGGGCATGTTCAGATTGATGCCAGCGGCAATGTGTGGCGGCACCAGGCCGTTCCGGAACACCACGAAGGACAGCAGCAGGTAGTCAATGTGGCTGCGGTGGCAGGGCACATAGATCACTTCATGATCCCCGGCGACCTTGGTCAGGTTGTCCATATTGTACAGCCTGACCCCGCCATACAGCCGGTTCCAGACCCAGTTCAGGAACAGCTCAAGGAAGCGGATGACGGTATGGGAGTAATCCGCCGCGATTTCCATGGCATAGCGCCGGGCTTTGGCTTCCACCTTCTCGACGCTGGTTTCCTGACGCTCAGCCTCGGCACGGATAGCTTCCTGTACCGGAATGGATTCCACCACGGTATTGGTGAGAGTGCGCCGGTGTGACAGGTCCGGCCCAATGGCGGCCTCCTGCTGTCGGCGGAAATGCACGCGCAGGATACGGGAAGCCTTGCGGACGGTCTGTTCATCCGTGGGGCACTGGTCTACCAGGGTGCGCAGGGACATGGGCTTGCTGAAATGGACGTACAGCTGTCGGCCCTGGGTGACGATAATAAAGAACTTCTTGATAAAACCCGCCGGCGACCAGTTGTCGGAAAACAGGATGCGCCACATGGAGCTTTCCTTTTCCGGACGACGACCCCAGAACACGGAGACCGGGACCAGCTGCACATCGGCTTCCGGGTTGGCGCGCAGTGCGCTGACCAGTTTTTCCAGCCGGGGCGGTGAGACCGGGGTGCGCTGCCGGCCATTGCTGAATTTGCGACGGTAAAGCTGGAAGTAACTGTGGCTCAGGTGGCTCTTGCCCAGCGTCAGGCCATGCAGGGCGGAAGCCAGGCCCAGCTGTCGAGCGGATTGATCGGCTGCGGCGGCGTCGGCGGCAGAGCGATCGCGCAGCACATAGACCACCGGAGTATTCGGGGCAAGCTGCAGTTCGTCGGGGTTGGAAGGCAATGCGTTAGCACGTGTGCACAAACGCAGAAAAATGCGGATCAGGAAAAAGCCCAGGCGATCCAGGCCAAGCCAAGGTGTCATAGTCGGATTCAGTTAACCAATGTGGACCAAGTGTAGCGAAAGGCCCGGGCAGGGAACACCAGCGCATATTTCAATTTGTTTCAGAATTGCGTCCGAAATCTTGTACGTATGTTCCTGATATTCACAGGAACCCGCCTTTGAGCCCTGCTACACTGGGTGTGAGAGATGACCAGGACTAAGGAGTGACAGGTGTCGACACCGCAAACGGGGATTTTTGATCGTAGTTATCAGCATCATCTGTTCTTCGAATTTTGCCTCAGCAGTGGCCAGGACATACAGGCGGTGAAAGCCGCACTGGGCCAGCTCAATGCGCTCAAAAGCGAGAAGACGCCGGTGTTGATGGCGTTTGGCCCGGCCCTCTGGGAGCAGCTGGATAGCCGGTTCACCTTCCCGCCGTTTTCCCTGGAGGGGCATGTGCCGGCCACCCAGGGCGATCTGTGGATCTGGGTTCAGGCGAAAGAGCGGGGAGACCTGTTCGACACCGGCATGCAGGTCCGGGATGCGGTGGGGGAGTTGTTCTCCACGCAACTGGAATTAAACAGTTTTGTCTATCACGACATGCGTGATCTGACCGGGTTTGTGGATGGCATTGGCAATCCCACCGGAGACAAGGCAGAAAAGGCCGCCTTCATTGCCGAGCCCCATCCTGGCGCAGGCGGCAGCTGGGTGCTGAGCCAGAAATGGGTCCATGATCTGAAGTCATTCAATCAGCTGCCGGTGAACGAGCAGGAAAACGTGTTTGGCCGTACCAAGGAAGATGCGGTGGAGTTCGATGAAGAGCGTATGCCGCCGGATTCCCATGTGGGCCGCACTGACGTGGATCGGGATGGTGTTCCCCAGAAAATGTGGCGCCGTTCTGTCCCCTACGGTGACAGCACCGAACACGGCCTGTATTTCCTGGCGTTCTGCTGCGAACTGGACCGCTATGATTATCTGTTACGCCGTATGTATGGCATTGCCGACGACACCGTCAAAGACCGCCTGCTGAACTATACCCGCCCGGTAATGGGCTCATGGTGGTACGCGCCGGATCAGGAGTGGCTCGACAGGATCAATTAATAGTTAATAATTAATAGTTTCGCGGACAGGACTGTTCTGTTTTTGAAACGCAAGAGGCCGCGCCCAGATGTATGGGCGCGGCCTCTTTGTTTTCAGCTGACTACGCGCTCTCGCGCGTAGTTATTCACTATTAATTATTCATTATTAATTGCTTCTTAGTCCGTTTTCCATTTGGTAAACATCTTCTTTACCAGGAACGGTGTGAGTTTCAGTGAGGCACTGAGCATCTGGCCGATGCCCCTGGGGAAGACGAAGTGCAGAGCATTCTTGATGCCGTTGTAGGTGGCTTCGTCGAAGGGGTACCAGAAGATGTTGCGCTTGGAGGGCAGGATGTCCCAGTTGACCACTTTGGCCTGGGTCATTTCTTCCAGACCTTCCGGGCCATGGGTGCGGCCAATGCCGGACTCCTTCCAGCCACCCCAGGGGGTTTCGGACAGGCCGTGGCTGTAGAGGTGGTCGTTGATGGTGGTGACCCCGGACTGCAGGCGGGCGGCAATGGCGCGGCCGCGCTTGTTGTCTTTGGTCCATACCGAGGAGGTCAGCGCCAGTTTGGATTCGTTGGCCTTGCGAATGGCTTCTTCTTCGTTGGCCACACGCTGCACGGCTATCAAGGGCCCGAAGGTCTCGTCGCACATGGTGAGCATGTCGTCGGTGACATTGGTGAGCAGCGTGGCCGGGTGGAAGAAGCCGTTTTCCACATCGCCCACCGGGCGTGACTGGGCTTCGATCCGGGCGCCTTTGGCCAGGGCATCTTCCAGATGCTGCTGCACGGTGCGCAGCTGGCCGGCGGTGGTCAGACTGCCGATATCCACATCGAAATCCTTGCAGCCGACTCCATGACGCAGCTGGCGGGTCTTTTTGGCAAGCAGATCCACAAACTGGTCGTAGACCGCATCTACCACATACACCCGTTCCACGCCGCCACAGCTTTGCCCGGCATTCTGGTAGCCGGCCCAGGCGGCGCCGTTGGTGGCACGTTCCAGATCCGCGTCTTCCAGCACCAGCATGGGATCATTGCCGCCCAGCTCCAGGGACACCGGGGTGAGGGTTTCGGCGGCCTGGGCCATCAGGGTCTTGCCGGCGGGGACGCTGCCGGTGAAGAACAGTTTGTCCACGCCATTCTCGAAAAAGCCGGTGGCCACTTTGGAACCGGAGCCGACGATATGATGGAACAGGCCTTCGGGTAACTCACCGGCAGCGATGATCTGCTCGATGGCGCGGCCCACGGCCGGCGTGGCGGCAGCCACTTTCAGCAGCACGGCGTTGCCGGCCATCAGGCCCATGACAATTTCGCCGAAGGGAATGGATAGCGGGTAGTTCCAGGGGCTGATGATACCCACCACACCCAGGGGAACACGGAGCATGTGGGTCTTCTTGTTGAAGAACAGGATGCTGCCGCCGGGGCGGTTCTTTTCTTTCAGCGTTTTTTCAGCGTTGTTCGCATACCACTTGCAGGCCAGGGCGCAGGGCAGGACTTCCGTGGCCAGGGCGTCGGTCAGGGTCTTGCCGTTGCTCTCGCTGACAGTGCGAGCCAGGTCGTCAGCCCGATCCACGATGTAGCTGCGCATCATGGTGATGTGGCGAGCCCGTTCCTTGAACGATTTGGCCGCCCAGATCGCCTGGGCTTCTCGGGCTTTGCTCATGATCTCCGGCAGTTTGGCCAGATCGGTTTCATTCAGCTCCGACACGGCGGTGCCGGTGGCCGGGTTGGTATCCAGTACGGTCTTGCTGTCGAGTTTTTCTTGCGCGGTCATGTGAGGACGTCTCCATCACGACAGGTCGCCAGGGCGGCCTGTGGGCAGTTCAGAGGGGGCCAGTGTCTGGCGCCGGGAAAGGCGCATAGGTAAACACAGAGTAGACATCCTGGCTAGTGCTGTTCGGGCCGATTTCAGGCGGTGACGCCCCGGTTTTGTTGCGTTTGTGCCAGACGATACGCCATGCGCTCGAATGTCAGGGCAATTCGCTCAAGGGCACCGGCAATCAGCTCCCGGTCGCGCTGGGCCAGGTTGCCAGCGTCTTCCATGTCCAGTTTGAGCTTTTCCGACTGTTGGCGAAAGCCCTCGTCGACTTTGCCCTGGGAGCAGGCCTGATAGGCGGCCGACAGTGCCAGTTGCCACCGGTTGGCGCTGTCTACCAGGGAAGCAGGGGCATTACTGCGCAGCCGGCTTTGAATCCACAGGGAGACCTGGCCCAGGTTCAGCCCGGTGAGCCCCAGGTCGGTGAAGTGGCGGTGTGCCTCTGGCAGCGCCTTGTCACAGATGGTCAGCCAGCGCAGGCGGTCGGCCATGCGCGCATTGAACCATTCCTCGTTAACGTTGGCATTGCCGCCGGAAGCCTGGGACGGAACTCCCAGTAGCGTCAGATCCGCAGCGGTCTGGCGGATCAAACGTCGGCGCAGGTTGGGGCCATTGGGTGGGGTAATCAGCCGGAACATGAGGAAGGCGATGGCAATTCCCGTACTGATCGCCAGCCCGTTACTGGCCACTCTGGCCACGTCAAAATCCATGGCGTTACCCGGCTGCACCAGAATGATATAGGGCGTGCAGAATCCCAGTCCCAACGGCAGGGTCAGTCGTTTGCTGATCGCCAGCAGGCCGATAAACAGGGGCGCGCCGAGAATCAGGATGAGCAGGGGAAAGTTGCCGTTATTGATCGCCAGCAGGGGCAGGGTGAAGAACAGTGCCACCGGTGTGGCCAGCACGGAACTGAACGTGGCCCGCTTCAGTACCTGATCCGGTTCGGGCAGTCGTGCAAAGAGGATCGTGAACATGACCGGCATGATCATCAGCATGATCGCCATGGGGCTGGCCGTACCGACCCAGAGGCCCGCTGCAAGGGCAAATACCAGCGCACTGCGCAGGCCCACGGCGGCGGCGATTTGCAGATCCCGATAGGGTTTCAGGCCCTGGGGCCGCAGCTGTACCTCGTGGCTCATATGCAGGGCCCGGTTGGCTTCCAGCGCCAGGATCAGATCAGCGGTCAGGTTCTGGGCGACCTGGAAGAAGCGACGCTGCAATGGCGGCGCATCATCGGCCTGGTCTCCCCGGGCCTCTCGCAATTGCTGGCGCAGGGCTTGGGCCTCTTTCATGGCCTGTTCGGCGGAAGGGGTTTCGCGCATGCGCTGGAAGGCGGTCCGCAAGGCATCCAGCAGGTCGCGCAGGGCCGGGGTCAGCAGATCGTCGTGGTTGCGCATCAGGCGCCCGATCACGCGAATGCGAGCGACCAGCGACAGGGTCTTGTGGCAGATTACCGTGGCTGCGCGGGCTCGCCCCGGCCCATGGCTTCCTTCGTAGTGAACCGCGCTGCTGTCATCACTGAGGGCAAAAATACCCTGCAGCAGGGTATCCACCTGATGGTGCCGTTTGGCGTGGGTGCCCGCCGGGTCCAGTTCCAGTTCCAGATAGGCCAGTGTCTGGTTGAGGGCGGTACGGGCATGCTCCTTGAGCAGGCTGCTGACCCGCACCGGCCACAGCAGGCTGCTGACCAGGGTGGCGCAGAGGGCGCCAAGAATGATTTCGCTGACCCGGGCGTTGGCAATGTGGAAGATGCCCAGACTGGAGGTGTTGGCCGGGTCGACAATCGCCAGCACCACAATGAGGGTGGCGGTGATCCCCGCCATGGCAAATCCGTAGATAAAATTGGCCTGGCGTACCCAGGCGGAGGCGCCAGCGTTAAGCCCGATCCACAGGGTCAGTGCGCCAATGGCGAGGGCCGGGTAGGGCAGCAACCAGGCCAGAATCAGCAGCCCCACGGCGCCGCCCACCAGGGTCCCGCCGATCTGGCAGAAGCCTTTTTCAATGACCAGCCCGGTCTCCGGACGCACTTGCAGGAAGACGGCGGAAATCAGCGCCCAATAGGGGCGGTCCAGCTGTAACAGCATGGACAGATAGAGTGCCAGCGCCATGGCGATGACACCCTTGGTGGCGAACAGGACAGACTGGCGGTCTGGAGTGAGCAGGACGGCCAGTCGCGGATCCAGTGTCATTGGTCGCTCTGGTTTTCCCGCTCGTGGAGCCGCACGGTGGCGGTCATGCCGGCGGCCAGCAGAATGTCGTCGGGGATGTGGTCCAGTTCGATATGGACGGGAATGCGCTGGGCCAGCCGCACCCAATTGAAGGTCTGCTGGACCTGGGGCAGTAACTGGCCGTCGGTCTGGGTGTTGGCGTTGGCAATGGCCTGCCCCACGCTGGTGACCTTGCCGCGCAGTTTGCGGGCGCCGTTCATGAGCACCACCGTGGCCCGCTGGCCCACTTCCACCATGGGTAGCTTGGTTTCTTCGAAGTAGCCGGTGACATAGAAGCTGCCGGCTTTGACCATGGAAACCACCGGGGTGCCCTGTTTGACGAAGTTACCCTGTTGCAGGGTCAGGTTGACGATGGTGCCGTCTGCGGGAGCTTCCACCTGTGTCCGCTCCAGGTTGATTCGGGCGCTGGCCACTTCGGCCTGGGCCAGCGCCACATTGGCGGCGGCTAACTGGGCCTCAATACGCGCACTATCCAGCTCTTCAGGGCTGATGCTGTTGCTGGCGTGCAGCTGCTTGCGCCGTTCGTACTGGTGCTCGGCCAGGCGCAGGGATTCCTGCTCGTGTAGCAGCTGGGCTTCCGCCCGCGCCAGGGTGGCCCGGTAGCGGATGTCATCGATACGGAACAGGGGGTCTCCCTGTTGTACGGTCTGGTCGTCTCGAATATGCAGTTCCCGTACCCAGCCGGACACATCCGGAGAGAGTGTAATGATCTCGGCGCGCACCTTGCCGTCGCGGGTCCAGGGGGCATAGAGGTAATAATTCCACACCCAGTTGCCGGCCAGCAGGGCCAGAATCACCAGCACTACGGTGAGCAGAATGCGTAGCGGTTGTTGCATGAATTGTCCCTAGCTCAGCGCTCTCAGGAAAAGGGCTACAAAGCAGATAAACAGTGACAGATAGACCCAGGCACTCTTCCAGAGTTGCTGATGCCAGCCCAGTTTGCGCAGCAGCAGGAAGGTCAACAGGGTAAGCACCATGCCCAGCAGCACGAACAGCACCATGGGGCTGATCAGCAGTCCGCCAACCGGAATTTCATGCAGCCACATCGTTGTTTCCCGGCAGTGTCATGTTAGCGAGCATGGTAACGGATAATTCGGGGCCGCTGTAGGAGCACCGTTCGAGGTGCGAACCGCGCATCAGCAAGGACCGAAAAGGAGCTTCCTGGCTCGACAGGTTCAGAAAGACACTCGAAATGGTTTCCCTCGCCAGGGCTCGGGTTCGCACCTCGAGAGGTGCTCCTACAGGTGCCATAAGTAGAGGCCGGATTAGCCTGTTTCCGCGCTACGGACACCCTCGGCAACGAGTGCCGATTCACTGCATCAGCTTTTCGAGCAGGCGGGTGTAGATTTCGGTCAGCGTATTCAGCTCACTGATGCTGGTGTGCTCGTCCACCTTGTGGATGGTGGCATTGATGGGGCCCAGTTCCACCACCTGGCTGCCGGTGGGCGCAATAAAGCGGCCGTCACTGGTGCCACCGGCGGTGGACAGCTCGGTGTCGCGCCCCGTGATATCGCGAATCGCCGCGACGGCAGCATCCACCAGGGCGCCTCGATCGGTGAGGAACGGCTGGCCGGACAGGGTCCATTGCAGGTCGTAATCCAGGCCATGCTTGTCCAGGATCGCCTCGGTACGTTCGCGCAACAGGGCATCTGTCAGCTCCGTGGAGAAACGGAAATTGAAGATGACCTCACAGGTACCTGGGATCACATTGGTGGCACCGGTGCCGGCGTTGATGTTGGAGATCTGGAAACTGGTGGCGGGAAAGAACGCATTGCCCTGATCCCATTCCGTGGCGGCCAGCTCGGCCAGGGCCGGTGCCACATCGTGGACCGGGTTGCGGGCCAGGTGCGGGTAGGCCACGTGGCCCTGGATGCCTTTGACTGTCAGGCGAGCCCCCAGAGAGCCACGGCGCCCGTTCTTGATCACATCGCCCACGGTGTTGGTGGAGGAGGGTTCGCCCACCAGGCAGTAGTCGATATGTTCGTTGCGGGCCTGCAGATGCTCGACCACCTTGACGGTGCCGTTCACTGACGGTCCTTCTTCATCGGCGGTGATCAGCAGTGCCAGGCTTCCCTTGTGTTCCGGGTTGGCGGCAACGAAATCCTCAATGGCCACCATCATGGCCGCGATGGAACCTTTCATGTCGGCCGCGCCACGGCCATAAAGCAGATCGCCTTCCTCGGTGGGGGTGAAAGGGTCGTACTTCCACGCTGTCACATCCCCGGTAGGGACCACGTCGGTGTGGCCGGCAAAGGCAAATACCGGTCCCTCCGTGCCACGGCGGGCCCACAGGTTGCGGACCTCCTCGAACCAGAGGGTTTCGCACTGGAAACCGAGGGCTTCCAGTTTTTCAATCATCCAGTCCTGGCAGCCTTCATCCTCGGGGGTAACGGAAGCGCGGCGGATGAGTTCCTTGGTGTAATCGAGGGTGCGGGACATGACGATTCCAGTATCGGTGATTCAAAGCCGCTGTAGGAGCACCTCTCGAGGTGCGAAGGGTGGTTGCGAGTCACGAGTTACGAGAAGCGAATGGCAAAACCGGTTTTGATTTTCGCTTCTCGTACCTCGTTACTCGCTTCTGGCCTTGGTTCGCACCTCGAGAGGTGCTCCTACAGGTGGCCCGGTCGGGGGCTTGGAGCCTCAGTTGTGTTTGTGCAGCTCTTCGTTCAGGGCGATGGCGCTCTTGTTGGTCAGGCACTGCACCGCACCATTGGTGGTGTTGCGCCGGAACAGCAGGTCGGACTGGCCAGCTAGATCGCGGGCCTTGACGGTGTCCACAATCTCGCCCTTTTCGTCCAGCAACTGCACCTTGGAACCGGAGGTGATGTACAGGCCGGCTTCGATGGTGCAGCGGTCTCCCAGCGGGATACCGGTACCGGCATTGGCGCCCAGCAGGCAGCCTTCGCCCAGGGAGATGATGATGTTGCCGCCGCCGGACAGGGTGCCCATGGTGGAGGCGCCGCCGCCAATGTCGGAGCCTTTGCCCACGAACACGCCGGCGGAAATACGGCCTTCGATCATGCCCGGGCCTTCAGTGCCGGCGTTAAAGTTGATAAAGCCTTCGTGCATGATGGTGGTGCCTTCGCCCACATAGGCGCCCAGACGCACCCGAGCCGTGTCGGCAATCCGTACGCCCTTGGGCACCACGTAGTCCGTCATCTTGGGGAACTTGTCCACGCTGTTCACTTCCAGCACCTTGCCGTTAAGGCGGGCCAGCAGTTGACGCTCGGGCAGTTCGTCCAGATCCACGGCACCTTCGTTGGTCCAGGCCACGTTGGGCAGCAGCGGGAACATGCCGGACAGATTGACGCCGTGAGGCTTCACAAGGCGGTGGGAGATCAGCTGCAGTTTCAGGTAGGCCTCCGGGGTGGACGCCGGCTCCGCATCGGTTTCCAGCACGGTGAGAACCACCGGACGATCGGATTCCTGGAACGCCACCGCATAGCTGGCTTCATGTTCAAAGCCGGCTTCACGCCATTCGCGGGCAATGTGCTGCACCTGACGGTGGGTCAGTTCGATGGCGGCATTGCCACCTTGATAACCCAGTTCCTCGCGGATCACTTCCACCAGTTTGTTATCCGGGTTGATGGCCGGATCCGGGTAAAACACTTCCAGCCAGTTGTCGTTGCGGTTCTTGGTGCCGCAGCCCAGGGCGATGGCGAAAAAGTTGCTCATGGTGTCCTCTCTTCAATGCGTCGGACGACAGGCGTCTGACGCTTAATTCAATGTGTCTTTCCACTCGTCGGCCTTGAAACCGGCGAGGATGAAATCGTCGTTCTGCAGAATCGGGCGCTTGATGATGGACGGATTCTCCGTCGCTACGGTAATCGCCTTTTCCGTGTTCATGGATTCCTGGACCGCATCATCCAGCTTTTTCCAGGTGGTGCCGCGTTTGTTGATCACGGTTTCCCAGCCCAGTGCTTCCAGCCACTGACGAAGACGTTGCTCAGGCACGCCTTCCTTTTTGTAGTCATGGAAGTGATAGACGATACCGTTGTCGTCCAGCCACTTCATGGCTTTCTTCATGGTATCGCAGTTCTTGATACCGAAGATGGTTAGTTCCATGTGTTTTCCTCTTCGAGCAACAAGCTTCAAGCTACAAGCCTCAACGCGGGATGTGCCGTAGAGCACTTCAGCGTTATCGCCGCGCTTCACTTGTGTATTTGTGCGCGGGCAGGGGGCTTCAGGTTGAGATCACCCTGATCCGTGTTGCAGCTTGAAGCTTGTGGCTTGTAGCTGCCTTTTACAGCGTATCCAGCAACGCCTTGATCCGTTTCGCCCCTTCCACACATTCTTCCAGTGGTGCCACCAGCGCCATGCGAACCCGGTTCTTGCCCGGGTTCTTGCCATTCACCGTGCGTGACAGGTAGCGGCCGGGAAGGACGGTCACATTCTGTTCAGCTTGCAGGCGCTGGGCGAATTCCTCATCGGAAATCGGTGTCTTCGGCCACAGGTAGAAGCCCGCTGCCGGGGCGGATACCTTAAGAGCGCCACCGAGAATGTCCAGTACCGCGTCGAATTTTTCCCGGTACAGGGCCCGGTTCGTTTCCACGTGGGTTTCATCATTCCAGGCTGCGATGCTGGCCAGCTGATGATGCATCGGCATGGCGCAGCCATGGTAGGTGCGGTAGCGCAGGAAACCCTTGAGGATTTCGCTGTCACCGGCCACGAAACCGGAGCGCAGCCCCGGCAGGTTGGAGCGTTTGGACAGGGAATGAAACACCACGCAACGGCGGTAGTCATCCCGGCCCAGTTCCGCACAGGCCTGAAGCAGGCCGGCGGGGGGCTTGTCCCGGTAGATTTCCGAATAGCACTCGTCCGAGGCGATCACGAAATCGTACTTGTCGGCCAGCTGAATCAGGGCCTTGAGCTGGGCCTTGGTCAGGGTGGCACCGGTGGGGTTACCGGGGGTGCAGATAAACAGCAGCTGGGTGCGAATCCAGGTGTCTTCGCTGACGGCATCGAAATCCGGCTGCAGGCCGGTGTCATCGGTGCAGGGCAGATACACGGGTTCGCCACCGGCCAACAGGGTGGCACCTTCATAGATCTGGTAGAAGGGATTGGGCATCAGCACCAGCGGCTGACGCTGGCGATCGATGACCGCCTGGGTGAAGGCAAACAGCGCCTCCCGGGTGCCATTCACCGGGAGTACCTGGCTGCTGGCATCCACGCTATTGAGATGGAAGCGGCGCTTCAGCCAGCTCGCAATGGCGTCGCTCAGCTCCGGAATGCCGGCGGTGGTCGGGTAACGCGACAGCAGGGCAGTGTTGTCGCGCAATACCTGTTGCACGAAGTCCGGTGAAGGATGTTTCGGTTCGCCAATGGACAGGGCAATGGGGGACTTGTCCGAGCCCGGCAAGTCCTTGAACAGGAGCTTCAGTTTTTCAAACGGGTAAGGGTGCAACCGTTCCAGATCTGGGTTCATAGGGTCAGGAGTTTCCGTTGTTCTTGTCGTCGAGCTCTTTGATGAGGGTTTCCTGCAGTTGCTGACACAGGGCCGGGTCGGAAACCGGCTCACCATCAAGATCGGTAATGAAAAAGACGTCTTCTGCACGCTCGCCCAGGGTGGCAATGCGGGCATTTTGCACCAGCAGTTCGAAGCGCATGAAGATGCGGCCGATATGCGCCAGCAGGCCGGGGCGATCCAGGGTCTGGATGTCTACGGCGGTGCGATCGTTGACGATGTCGTTGCTGATCACCACCTGGGTGGGCACATCGAAATGTTTGTGTCGACGCGGCATGCGCCGGCTCACCGTGGAGGAGAAACGTTCCGGGTGTTTCAGGGTTTCGGTGAGCGTTTTACGAATCTGTTCGATGCGAGGCCAGTCTTCGCCAATGGGGGTGCCATGCTCGTCCAGAACGATGTAGGTATCCAGACTGAAGCCGTCGGCACTGGTGATGATCCGTGCGTCCATGATGGTCAGGCCCAGGGTGTCCAGGGCGTTCACCGTGGCGCTGAACAGGTTGCGGGTGTCCGGGGTGTAGATAAAGATCTGCGACCCTCCCGCCAGCACGCTCTGACTGGACTCCCGAATCAGCACCAATGGGTCGTCCGGATCTTCCCGGTCCAGCAGGGCTTCGGTATGCCAGGCGATGTCCCGGGGTGTCTCGCGCAGGAAGTATTCGTCACCAATGTTCGCCCACAGGGATTCGATGGCTCTGGGATCGTGATCCCGCTCGGTGAGCATCTTCATGGCGGCATCGCGGGTTTCGTCGATCCAGTCCTGTTTCTCCACCGGATTGTTGAGACCCCGGCGCAGGGCGCGCTTGGTTTCCGTGTAGAGCTGACGCAGCAGGGAGGCCCGCCAGGAATTCCACAGGGTGGGGTTGGTGGCGTTGATATCCGCCACGGTCAGCACATAGAGATAATCCAGGTGGACCAGGTCGCCCACCTTGCGGGCAAATTCGTAGACCACATCCGGGTCGGAGATGTCCTTGCGCTGGGCGGTCACGCTCATGGTCAGGTGGTTTCTTACCAGCCAGGCCACCAGCTTGCCGTCCCAGGCGGTCAGTCCGTGGCGCTGGCAGAAGGCAATGGCGTCTTCCGCGCCCAGTTCGGAATGGTCGCCGCCACGGCCCTTGGCGATATCGTGGTAAAGCCCGGCGGTGTAGAGCAGTTCCGGCTTGGGCAGGCGGTAGAACACCTCGCTGGCCAGGGGGAATTCCTCGCGCAGGTCCTCATAGCGCAACCGGCGCATATTCTTGATCACCAGCAGGGTATGGGCATCCACGGTGTAAATGTGGAACAGGTCGTACTGCATCATGCCGATGATGCCGCCGAACTCCGGCAGGTATTTGCCGAGGATGCCGTAGCGTTTCATGCGCCGCAGCTGCGAGAACAGGGCATGGGGGCTGCGCAGCAACTGCATGAACAGGCCGGTGTTTTCCGGGTTGCTGCGGAAGGCATCATTGATCTGCCGGCGATGATAAATCAGTGCCCGCACCGTGGCGGCCCGAATCCCTTTCAATTCCGGGTTCTGGGCCATCAGCACAAAGGCTTCCAGCAGGGCGCTGGGGTGTTTCTCGAAGACGTCCGGGCTGGTCACTTCCAGGTAATCGTTGCGCACCTGGAAGCGCCGGTTCAGTGGTCGCACCTGGTCCGGCTTTTCGTTGTGCAGGATTACCTCATCGAACAGCTGCAGCAGCATTTCGTTGAGTACTGACAGGGCCAGTGCCACCCGGTAGAAGCCTTTCATGAAATGTTCCACCGCCAGGTTGGCGTTGGAATCCTCATGGCCCAGACGGGTGGCGAGCTGGCGCTGGTGATCGAACAGCAGCCGGTTTTCGTTGCGCTCGGTGTGGACATGCAACTGCCAGCGTACTTCCCAGAGATAATCCAGGCACTTGCGCAGCACGCCATACTCTTCGGCAGTGAGAAAGCCCACATCCACCAGGGCTTCCAGGCTGTCGGCATTGAAGTGTCGTTTGGCCACCCAGGCGATCATCTGCACATCACGCAGGCCGCCCGGCGCATTCTTCAGATCCGGTTCCAGGTTGTATTCGGTGTCATTGAAGCGCTTGTGGCGGGCCACCTGTTCCTGCCATTTGGCCGCAAAGAACGCCGCGGAGTCCCACATATGTTCCGGACCGGTGCGTTCTTCCAGCTGTTCGCGAAGGCTGTCGTTACCGCCCAGGGTGCGCGCTTCCATGATGTTGGTGGCAACGGTGATGTCTTCCCGGGCCAGCTCCACGCACTCATCCAGGGTGCGCACTGCATGGCCGATTTCCAGGCCCATGTCCCAGAGAAACGCGACAAAGCGTTCCAGGCTGTCCCGGAGGCTCTGATCCGGAGCTTCGGCCATCAACACCAGGACATCCACATCGGAGCAGGGGTGCAGCTCGGCCCGGCCATAGCCGCCCACCGCGACCAGAGACAGGTCATCACGGTCGGCCAGCCCGAACAGGGACCAGGCGGCGACCATCACCTGGTCCACCAGTTCTGCCCGGGCGCGGACCAGCTCGGTAATGTCTGTGTCTTCAAAGGCCTGATTCAGGCGCTCCTGGCCCTGTTCCAGGTACTGGCGGGCATACTGGCCCGGCTGGGCGCTTTCCTGGAGGGCCTCAAACAGATGTTCCTGGGGCAGGGCGGGGGAGAGAGTCATACAGATCCTGTAATGGCGTTGCGGGCATGCCAGCTCCACGATAAGGCTGGCATGTCTCCGGTGGCTGAACCGTGTCAGTAGAGATCGGTTTCCTCGCTACGGGCCGTCAGTACCTCGTAACCGTCGGCGGTGACGGCAATGGTGTGCTCCCACTGGGCAGACAGCTTGCGGTCCTTGGTGACCACGGTCCAGTTGTCCGGCAGCAGCTTGTTGGCCGCCTTGCCGGCATTGATCATGGGTTCGATGGTGAACACCATGCCTTCCTGCAATTCAAGACCCGTGCCAGGCTTGCCGTAATGGACCACCTGGGGCTCTTCATGGAAGCCTTCACCGATACCGTGGCCACAGTACTCGCGCACCACTGAGAAGCGCTCGCCTTCAGCCATTTTCTGGATGCGATGGCCGATATCCCCCAGGCGTGCCCCGGGTTTGACCATTTTGATGCCGGCCAGCATGCACTCGCGGGTGGTTTCCACCAGGCGGCGGGCCAGTACGGAGGGCTCACCCACATAGAACATCTTGGAGGTATCGCCGTGCCAGCCATCCTTGATGACCGTCACGTCGATGTTGATGATGTCGCCGTTCTTGAGGGCCTTGCGGTCATTGGGAATGCCGTGACAGACCACGTGGTTCACGGAGGTGCAGACGGATTTCGGGAACGGAATCCGGCCCGGCGCGCCGCCATAGCCCAGACAGGCGGGGATAGCATGCTGCTTGTTGACGATATGGTCGTGACAGATGCGGTCCAGTTCCTCGGTGGTGACCCCCGCCTTGACGTGCTCGCCGATCATTTCCAGGACTTCGGCGGCCAGTTTGCCCGCTTCGCGCATTTTGGCGATCTGTTCGGGGGTTTTGATGACTACATTCATGATACTTGAGGAAACTCCAGCTATTTCAGTGGGTTGAGCGGGTGTGTGCTAGCGCTCTCTGCGCCGGTAATGCGCCTTTGGCGTTGCCCGGGAAGGGTGTCTGTGGTATAAAGCGCGCGCTTTCCCGCTCACTGACGGCCCTGTGGCGACAAGTGCCGCATTGTAACCGCCGTTGGGTGGGGAAGGAAATCACACATGCCCCGTCACATAGCCCCGGGTGCCGGCTTTCCTGTTTAAGGTTGCTGGTTGGGTTTATGCGGGGGCGTGGAGGCCTAACCCAAAGTGGAGTATTAACAATGTCCAGCGTAACTATGCGCGATATGCTGAAGGCCGGTGTGCACTTCGGCCACCAGACCCGTTACTGGAACCCGAAGATGAATGCATACATCTTTGGCGCCCGTAACAAGATTCACATCATCAACCTGGAAAAGACCCTGCCTCTGTTCAACGACGCCATGGCGTTCCTGAACAAGCTGGCTGCCAGCAACAACAAGATCCTGTTTGTTGGTACCAAGCGTGCAGCGCAGAAAGCGGTGAGCGAAGAAGCTCAGCGCTGCGGTATGCCCTATGTGGATCACCGTTGGTTGGGCGGCATGCTCACCAACTGGAAAACCATCCGTCAGTCCATCAAGCGGTATCGCGAACTGGAAGCCCAGTTCCAGGATGGCACCTTCGACAAGCTGACCAAGAAAGAAGCCCTGATGCGCAAGCGTGAGATGGACAAGCTTGAGCGTTCCATCGGTGGTATCAAGGACATGGGCGGTCTGCCCGATGCCCTGTTCGTGATCGACGTGGATCACGAAGACATCGCCCTGCAGGAAGCCCGCAAGCTGGGTATTCCGGTTGTCGCGGTGGTGGACACCAACTCCAACCCGGATGGCGTGGATTACGTGATCCCGGGTAACGACGACGCGATCCGTGCGATTCAGCTGTACGTGAAAGCGGCGGCCGACACCATTCTGGAAGGCAAGCAGTACGCCCAGAACCAGACCGGTGGCGAAAGCGAATTCGTCGAGGTAGCCGACGAGGCCGAAGGCGAGAAAGCCGAAGGTTGATCCGTCGAGGCAGGCCTGCGGGCCTGCCTGTATTACCGAAACTTACCAAATTGAGAGGATAATCATGGCTGCTGTAACTGCTGCAATGGTTAAGGAACTTCGCGAGCGTACCGGTCTTGGCATGATGGAATGCAAGAAGGCGCTGGTGGAAGTGGGTGGCGATATCGAAAAAGCCATCGACGAAATGCGTAAGTCTGGACAGGCCAAAGCGGCCAAGAAAGCCGGCCGTACCGCTGCGGAAGGTGCCGCTGTGATTGCCACCAATGACGACAACACCGTTGCTGTCATGGTAGAGATCAATTCAGAAACCGACTTCGTGGCTCGTGACGACAACTTCCTGGGCTTTGCCAACAAGGTGGCTGAAGCCGCTCTTGCCGCTGGTGAAACCGACGCTGCCAAAATCGGCGAATTGAAGCTGGAAGATGGTTCCACCGTTGAAGAAACCCGCCAGGCGCTGGTTCAGAAGATCGGTGAGAACATCCAGATCCGTCGTGCTGCCAAGCTGGAAGCCGAGGGTGCCATCGGTGCCTATGTCCACGGTGGCAAAATTGGTGTTCTGGTTGCCCTGAAGGGTGGCGATGAGGCTCTGGGTCGGGATGTGGCCATGCACGTTGCCGCGGTAAACCCGATGGTGGTCAGTGGCGACCAGGTTCCCACTGAGGTTCTCGAGAAAGAGAAAGAAATCATCCGTGCCCAGCCGGACATGGAAGGCAAGCCCGCTGAAATCGTTGAGAAGATGCTGGGTGGCCGGATCAACAAGTTCCTGAAGGAAGTAAGCCTGCTGGATCAGCCCTTCGTGAAGGATCCCAATACCTCTGTTGGCAACCTGGTGAAGGGTGCTGGCGCCGAAATCGTCGCTTTCGAGCGTCTGGTGGTCGGTGAAGGTATTGAAAAAGAAGAAGTCGATTTCGCTGCTGAGGTAGAAGCCGCAGCCAAAGGCTGAGGGCTGAGCACCGATCGATGAGAAAAGACGCCTTGCTGGCGAGATCAGCAGGGCGTTTTTTTCGCCTGTTGACTGGCTGTTACAGGCGATTCAAGGAAAACCGCTTGCAACCATCGTGCGGGGAGGTACTGTGCTAGCAGGCCATACACCGACGCGGATTGAGTGCAGCGTAAAAGCCGGCTGATGCCGGTAACACAGCAAGATGATGGCGGGTATTCATGGGTGGCGCTTTCTTATGAGTGGTGGAGAACAAGACATGCCGACGAACAAGGAGCGCTCGCCGCGCTATAACCGTATTCTGCTCAAGTTGAGCGGGGAAGCGCTGGCGGGTGACGAAGGCTTCGGGATTGATCCCAAGGTGCTGGATGCGATTTCCCTGGAAATCGGCCAGCTCGTCGGTATCGGGGTCCAGGTGGGCCTGGTGGTAGGTGGTGGTAACCTGTTCCGCGGTGCAGCCTTGCAAAGTGCCGGCCTGGATCGGGTGGCAGGCGACCATATGGGAATGCTGGCTACGGTGATGAACGGGTTGGCCCTGCGGGATGCCCTGGAGCGATCCAATATCCGCACCCGTCTGATGTCGGCCATCCCCATGAGTGGCGTGGTGGAGCATTATGACCACCGGAATGCCAATCGCCATCTCAAGAATGGCGAGGTGGTGATTTTCTGTGCCGGTACAGGCAACCCCTTCTTTACGACGGATTCTGCGGCCTGTTTGCGCGGCATCGAGATCAGCGCCGATGTGGTGCTGAAAGCCACCAAGGTGGATGGCGTCTATAATGATGACCCGCAGAAGAATCCGGCGGCCGTGAAATACGACACCTTGACCTATGACGAGGTGCTGGATAAAAAGCTCGGGGTCATGGATCTGACGGCGATTTGTCTTTGCCGGGATCACTCCATGCCGCTGCGGGTGTTTGATATGAACAAGAAGGGCGCGCTGCTGAACCTGATGCTGGGTGGCAGCGAGGGAACCCTGGTGGAGGCCGGATAATTCCGGGCGGCCCGTTCAGAACGTTTTGTGTTGCCCGCTTGTGGGCGTTGTCTACAAAGGTCTGGTGGCCATTTCGGGGCTTTCCAGACCCAGCTGAAAAGAAAGGCGAGGAATAACGGTGATTGACGATATTCGTAAAGATGCGGAAGCCCGCATGAAGAAAAGTCTGGCTGCGCTGGATACTGCTCTCAAGCGTGTCCGTACCGGCCGTGCCCACCCCAGTCTGCTGGACAATATTACCGTGGACTACTACGGCGCTGAGACGCCGCTGCAGCAGTTGGGCAATATCTCCGTGGAAGAGGGGCGTACCCTGACCATCTCTCCCTTCGACAAGAGCATGATTCCGCAGATTGAGCGGGCCATCATGACCTCTGACCTGGGTCTGAATCCCTCCACGTCCGGCAGCCTGATCCGTCTGCCCCTGCCGCCGCTCACCGAAGAAACCCGTCGGGATCTGGTTAAAGTGGTCCGTGCCGAAGCCGAGCAGGCGCGGGTTTCCCTGCGCAGTGTTCGCCGTGATGCCAACAGCGACCTGAAGGAATTGCTCAAGGAAAAGGAAATCTCCGAGGACGAAGAGCGTCGCGGCGAAGAGCTTATCCAGCAGCTGACCGACAAGATGGTGGTGGAAGTGGACCGCGTGCTGAAAGAGAAAGAAGAGGAGTTGATGACCGTATAACACGGCCGGTCATCATTCACGGACGCGGGCTGCATGTCAGCCCGCTTTTGTTATTGGCGGATGCAGTATGGCCAGCGAAAACCCTCATTCCAGCGCCCCGGATATCGACTCCCATCAGGGCGAACTTCCCCGGCATGTGGCCATTATCATGGACGGCAACAACCGCTGGGCCCGCAAGCAGGGCTTGCCGGGGGAAGAAGGACACCGTGCCGGCGAAGCCACGGTACAGACCATTATCCGTACTGCCGCAGAGCGCGGCATCGAAGCGCTGACCCTGTTTGCCTTCAGCTCGGAGAACTGGCGGCGTCCCCAGGCGGAAGTGGAGCATCTCATGGCGCTCTTTCTCAAGGCTCTGGGAGGCCGCGTGGAAGAGTTGCATGGCCATGGTGTCCGTATCCGTTTTATCGGGGATCGCAGTGCCTTTGCCGAAGACCTGCAAGCCGGTATGGCCGACGCGGAAGCGTTGACTGCCGACAACCCGCGCATGACGGTGGTGATCGCGGTGAATTACGGTGGCCAGTGGGACATAGCCCAGGCTGCCCGTGAGCTGGCGACCCAGGTGGAGCAGGGCGCTATGCGCGCCGATCAGATAACGTCTGAAGCCCTTGGCCAGCATGTGGCCATGGCGGATCTGCCCCTGCCTGACCTGCTGATTCGAACGGGTGGCGATCAGCGAATAAGCAACTTTCTGCTGTGGCAACTGGCTTACAGCGAACTGTTTTTTTCCCCGCTTTTATGGCCTGATTTTGATGCGGACGCCTTTGCTGCCGCCTTACAGGACTATGCCGGCCGCCAGCGGCGTTTTGGACGCTCTGGTGAGGAAGTGGCCGGATTGAAAGGAGAATAAGAATGCTCAAACTGCGCGTGATTACCGCGCTGGTGCTTTTGCCCATCGTGCTGGGGGCCGTGTTTGGCCTCGACCGCTTGCCTTTTGCCCTGGTGGCCGGGGTTTTCTTCCTGATGGCCGGCTGGGAATGGGCGGCGATGATGGGGAAGGTGTCCGCCGCAGTGCGAAGCGGTTGGGTCATTGGTCTGGGCGTGGTGATGGCATTGGCGGAGATCTACCGCCCGGCATGGCTGCTTAACGCCATTCCTGTCTGGTGGTTGCTGGCGCTGGTGCTGGTGATCGGTTACCCCGGTAATGCGCGTGTCTGGTACCGGCCTGTCCTGATGGCTCTTGTGGGTCTGCTCTTGCTGGTACCTTCCTGGGCGGCGATTGTGCAACTTCAGGACGAGGGCGCCCTGGGCCTGGCAGGTCCCTGGGCACTGATGTTCATCTTGCTCTGGGTATGGGCCGCGGACACCGGGGCCTATTTTGCCGGTCGTGCCTTCGGAAAACACAAGTTGGCGCCGCTGGTGAGCCCGGGCAAAACCATTGAGGGGCTGGCCGGCGGTGTGGCCCTGGCCCTGGCTGTGGTGGCCGGTGTCTATGCCGCCGGACTTCTGGAGGCCAACCTGCTGCCGTTGATGATCGTTGCCCTGATGACGGTGCTGGCATCGGCATTGGGAGACCTGTTTGAAAGCATGGTCAAGCGTGAGCGCGGCTTCAAGGACAGCGGCACCATTTTGCCGGGCCATGGCGGCATGCTGGATCGCATTGACAGTGTGACGGCGGCGATGCCCATTGCCCTGGGCGGGTTCAACTGGTTTTCCCTGCCCGGAGGCAGTCTGTGACACCCTCTGGCAGACAACGCCTGACCGTTCTTGGTGCCACCGGCAGCATTGGCCAGCAGACGCTGGACGTGGTGGCCCGGCATCCGGAGCGCTATGAGGTATTCGCCCTTACGGCCAGCTCCCGCTGGCAGCTGATGGCGGAGCTTTGCCTGGCGGTCCGGCCGCGCTTTGCGGCCATGTCGGATCCGGCGGCGGCAGCGTCACTGAGGAACCATCTGGCCGAGGCCGGGTCTCAAGTGGAAGTGTTATCCGGCCCCCAGTCCCTGGCGGATCTTGCCGCGCATCCGGATGCGGATACCGTGGTGGCAGCCATTGTTGGTGCGGCGGGGGTCAGGCCCACGCTGGCGGCGGTGGAAAGTGGCAAGCGAGTATTGTTGGCCAACAAGGAAGCCCTGGTCGTCACCGGTTCATTGTTTATGGACGCGGTGAAGCGTCACGGGGCTACGTTGTTGCCACTGGATTCCGAGCACAATGCGATTTTCCAGTGCCTTCCGGCAGAAGGGGTTAACGCGGGGGTTGAGAGACTGCTGCTGACGGCTTCCGGTGGCCCGTTCCGGGAATTCAGTGCCGCCGAGCTTGCCGCAGTGACACCGGCCCAGGCGGTAAAACACCCTAACTGGGATATGGGACCGAAAATCTCGGTGGATTCTGCCACCTTGATGAACAAGGGGCTGGAATTTATCGAAGCCTGCTGGTTATTCGATGTGTCCCCGGAGATGGTCGATGTGGTGGTGCACCCCCAGAGCGTGGTCCATTCCATGGTGGCCTACCGGGACGGTTCGGTACTGGCACAAATGGGCACGCCGGATATGCGTACCCCCATCGCCTGTGGTTTGTCCTGGCCGGAGCGAGTGGAGTCCGGTGCCCAGCGACTGGATTTTTCCACCCTGGTGGGGCTGAACTTCGAGGCGCCGGATTTGCAGCGTTTTCCCTGCCTGGGGCTGGCCCGGGATGCCATGCGCGCAGGCGGAACCGCCACGGCGGTATTGAATGCGGCCAACGAGGAAGCTGTTGCCGCCTTTCTGGCTGGCAGGCTGGATTTTATGGGGATTCCCGCTGTGGTGGCGCGCACGCTGGAAAGCCAGTCTGCTCCCGCCTGTCAGGATGTGGAATCGGTAATGGACATTGATCGACAGGCACGCAGTGCCGCCTGTCAGTGGATCAAGGAGCGCGGATGCTGACGATTCTGGCCTTTGTCGTCACCATTGTCATTATTGTGGCTTTCCATGAATGGGGCCACTTTCTGGCTATGCGAGCCTTCGGCGTCCGGGTGCTGACTTTTTCCGTGGGCTTTGGCCCCAAGCTGTTTCGGTTCAAGGACAGGAAAGGGACCGAATGGGTGATCAGCGGCATTCCTCTGGGGGGCTATGTTAAGCCCCTGGATGCCCGCGAAGACGAAACCGCAGCTGGGGACCCGGGTGAATTTTCCAGCAAACCTGCGTGGCAGAGAGTCGTTACCTACGCTGCCGGCCCGGTATTCAATTTTATCCTCGCCATGCTGATCTACTGGTTGTTAATGGTCAGTTTCGGGCAAAGTCGTATGCAGGCGGTCGTAGGCCCGGTAACGCCCGGAACGGTGGCTGAGCAGGCTGGGTTTGCGCCGGGAGACCGGATTGTAGAGGCGGGCGGAACGGCGGTAGAAGGCTGGCGTCCCTTTTATAACGAACTGATTCTGCACCTGGGTGAGAAAGAAAAGCTGCCGGTAACGGTGAAGACCGCATCCGGTGATACCGCCGTACGCGAGCTGGATACCTCCCCCTGGTCGGCTGACCTGGAACAGCTCCCCCTGGATGCGCTGGGCATCAGCCAGGCGGTATTGATCGGTGAAGTGGTGGCGGGCAGTGCGGCTGATCAGGCGGGTTTGCGCGCACAGGATCAGGTGGTTGCCCTCAATGGTGAGCCGGTGGCTGGCTGGCAGAGCTGGCAGGAAACCATCATGGCCTCCGCGGGCGAGACACTGGAAATCACCGTGTTGAGAGACGGTGCCCTGCGGCGTTTTGCCGTGACTCCGGAAACAGTCACGGAAGGGGAACAGGCCTTTGGCCGTATCGGTGTGGCCATGGGCGGCATCTATCAACAGCAATTCGGCCCGGCTGGTGCCATCCTGGCGGCTTCCGAACGCTTTGCGGAGCAGTGCGAGGTCGTTTGGGCCAGCCTGGTGAAACTGGTCACCGGCAAACTGTCCCTGGATAATCTGGGTGGTCCCATTACCATTGCCCAGGTGGCCGGGGAGAGCGCCTCCTACGGGATTGCCAGTTTTCTGGCATTGCTGGCTTATCTGAGTATCACTCTCGGCATTATCAATCTGTTACCGGTACCCATGCTGGATGGCGGCTGGATTTTCTTTGGAATCATTGAAATGATCCGCGGTCGCAGTTTACCGGAGCGGTTTCTTATGGCCGCACAAGGAGTAGGGCTGATGTTTGTTGTCAGCTTTATGCTACTGGCCATTTACAACGACTTGGTGAAGCAGTTTTCATGAGATTTGGGGACAAACTAAACCGCCTGCTGAAAGGCCTTCTGGCGGTAGCCTGCCTGTGTCTGATTCCCTGGGCTAACGCGGAATCCCTGTTGCCGTTCAAGGTGCACGATGTGCGCGTGGAGGGGCTGCAACGCCTGCCGGTGGAACGGGTCTATGCGGAATTGCCCATTCAGGCGGGGGATACCGTGGACCGCGACCAGATTGTGGATGCGGTACAACGCCTGTTTGCCACCGGCAATTTCGAGGATGTTCAGTTGGGGCGGGATGGCGATGATCTGGTCGTGGTCGTGGCGGAAAGGCCCAGCATTGCCCGTATTGATCTGTCCGGTAACAAATCCATCGATGAGGAAAACCTTCGCAAGGGGCTGACCGAGGCGGGACTGGTCGAAGGTGAGGTGTTCCAGCGCTCTACCTTGCAGGCCATTGCCGGTGAGCTGGAACGCCAGTATGTGAGCCAGGGGCGTTACGGGGCCGACATCAAGACCGAATCCGTGCCC
Organism: Alcanivorax sp. HI0007; assembly: GCF_001635525.1. NCBI lineage: Bacteria > Pseudomonadati > Pseudomonadota > Gammaproteobacteria > Oceanospirillales > Alcanivoracaceae > Alcanivorax > Alcanivorax sp. HI0007. The sequence goes on along the minus strand of NZ_LWEJ01000097.1, from coordinate 9,580 downwards.
TTGCCGCGTAACCGTGTGGCCCTCAAGATCGAGATTTATGAAGGGAAGGCCGCCCGCATCCGCGATATCAATATCGTTGGTAACGACCTGTTCGATGATGAGGAACTGCTCAAGGATTTCGAACTGAACTCCACGGGCTTCTGGTCGTTCATCAAGGGGGATGACAAATATTCCCGGCAGAAACTGAGCGGCGACCTGGAGCGGTTGCGTTCCTATTACCTTGATCGCGGTTATATCAACTTTTCCATCGAGTCCACGCAGGTGTCGGTGACACCGGATCGCCGCAGTGTCTTTATCACCGTCAATGTGGCGGAGGGTGAACAGTACACGGTGAATGAAGTGAAACTGGCCGGGGATCTGGTGGTGGCCGAGGAGCAACTCGAGCCGCTACTGATCGTCAAAAAAGGGCAGGTGTTCAGTCAGCAGCTGGTCACCTATACCAATGACCTGCTCAAACGTCGTCTTGGTAACGAGGGTTATACCTTTGCCGAGGTCAACGGCCGCGATCACAACGCCAATGATGAAGACAATACCGTCGACGTGACCTTTTATGTGGAGCCGGGTCGCAAGGTTTACGTGCGCCGCATCAATTTCAGTGGCAATGCAAAAACCGATGATGAAGTGCTTCGCCGGGAGTTGCGTCAGTTTGAACAAGCGCCGGCCAACACCTCCCTGGTGGATCTGTCCCGCCAGCGTCTGCAGCGTCTGGGGTACTTCAGTGTGGTGGAAGCCGACACGCCCCGGGTACCGAATTCCGAAGACCTGGTGGATGTGGAGTACAAGGTGGAAGAGCAGCCCTCCGGTTCCATCGGGGCCAATGTGGGCTTTTCGGATGCATCCGGCTTTATCTTTGGTGCCAACGTGACCCAGAACAACTGGCGTGGCTCCGGCAACCGGGTGTCATTTGCGCTCAGCCGCTCTGATATCCGTGATTCCTACAGCTTTTCCCACTACAACCCTTACTACACGCTGGACGGGGTGAGTCGCGGCTTCAGTTTGTTCTATTCGGAAATTGATTTCGATGAGACCACGGTGGCGTCCTATGCGGCGGACCGTCTGGGTGGGTCAGTGACATTCGGTTATCCGATTTCCGAATATTCACGGCTGAGTTTCGGGGGTACCTACGAGAGGACCGATATCACCACCGGGGATTTTGTCGCCGTTGATATCTTCAACTTCCTGGAGAAGGAAGGTACCGAGTTCAACGAATACAAGTTCAATGCTTCCTTGCAGACCAGCACGCTAAACCGGGGTGTGTTGCCGGACCGGGGCTGGTCCAGCAGCGTGGGGCTAGAAGTTGCGGTCCCGGGTTCCGACTACGGGTTCTACAAGCTGAACTGGAACGGTCAGAAATACTTCCCGATTACCCAGCGATGGACTTTGCGGACCCGGGCGGATGTGGCCTATGGGGACGGCTATGGCGATGATGCCGTATTGCCCTTCTTCGAGAACTATTACTCCGGCGGTATTGGTTCGGTAAGGGGTTATGAATCCCGCTCTCTGGGGCCTCGCTCAGAAGGTCTGGCGTTCTTCCTCAATGGTACCCGTGATCCGGATCCGGACCCGATCGGTGGCAACCTGCTCACCGAGGCCAGCCTGGAGCTGATTTTCCCGACGCCGTTTGCGCCGGAATCCCGAAGCGTGCGAACCTTCCTGTTTGCCGATGCGGGCAACGTGTTTGAAACCGAACGTAGTGATATTGTGGCCGATTTCGATGTCACTGACTTGCGTACTTCCGTGGGGGTGGGCCTGACCTGGCTGACAGCAATCGGCCCGCTCAGTTTCAACCTCGCCAAGGCATTGAATGACCAGACTGGCGATGACACGGAAGTTTTCCAATTTTCTCTGGGACAGACTTTTTAGGAGTTTAATAATGATGAAAAAATGGATTGTTGCTTTTGTTGTGATGCTGCCCGCGCTTGCCATGGCTGAAAGCCGTGTGGGTGTGATTGATCCCATCGGTGCGCTGCAAGCTGCCGATAATGTGAAAGCACGCATGAGCGCACTGGAAAAAGAGCTGGGCGCCGATGAACAGCGTCTTAACAGCCTGCGCCAGGAAGTGGGCAAGATGCAGGAAAAAATCCAGAAAGAAGGCATGACCATGTCTTCCGAGCAGCAGGAGCAGATGCAGACCGAAGGTCAGCAGAAAATGATCGAAATCCAGAGCCTGCAGCGCAAACTGCAAAAGCGTGCCAACGATGCCCAGCGTGAACTGCTGCAGGAAATGGAACCCAAATTGCAAAGCGCCGTGGCCGAGGTCGCCAAGAAAGAGAATCTGGACCTGGTTGTCAGTGCCCAGGCTGTGATCTACACCAAACCGGACCTGGACATCACCGAAGCGGTGACCAAGCAACTGAACAAGATGAAGTGATGCTGACTCTGCGCGAATTGGCCAGCCAGCTGGATGCGGAGCTGGTCGGGGACCCCGACCAGCAGGTTGATGGCCTGGGAACAATACAATCTGCCACGGGCAGCCAGCTGACGTTTCTGGCCAATCCCCGTTATCGCAGTTTTCTGGAGCAGACCCGGGCTGCCGCAGTGCTGATTCCTGAATCCCAGCGGGAATTCTGCCCGGTGGCTGCGCTGATCGTGAAAGATCCCTACTTGTCATTTGCCCGGGCCAGTGCCTTTTTTGAAACCGCACCCGTGGCAACGCCGGGGATTCATCCCTCTGCCGTGGTCGACGATCAGGCAACGATTGCCGCTTCCGCCTCGATTGGCCCGAATGCAGTGATTGATGCCGGCGTGACGGTGGGCGAGGGGGCCGTGATTATGGCCAATTCCGTGATAGGCGCCGGTTCTCAGATCGGTGACCAGTGCAGAATCTGGCCAAATGTTACAATTTACCATGGTGTCACACTGGGACCGCGCACTATCATACACGCCAATTGTGTAATTGGTGGCGATGGGTTCGGTTTCGCCTTCAATGGCGGTGGCTGGACCAAGCTGCACCAGGTCGGCGGAGTCGTCATCGGTGCCGATGTGGAAATCGGCGCCGGGACAACCGTGGATCGGGGTGCAATTGAAGATACCGTGATCGGCGATGGGGTGATTCTGGATAATCAGATCCAGGTCGCTCACAACGTGGTAATCGGCAATCATACCGCTATCGCCGGCAAAGCCGGCATTGCCGGTTCAGCGAAAATCGGTGCTTACTGCCTGATAGGCGGAGCCGCCGGCATTGCCGGACATATCGAGGTATGTGACAAGGTGCAGATTCTCGCCATGTCACTGGTTTCCAGCTCCATCACCGAACCGGGTACCTACGGTTCTGCGTTGCCTGTGGATACCCAGAGCCGCTATCGTCGGAACGTGGCTCGCTTCCGGAACCTTGATGATCTGGCCCGCCGTGTGCGCAAACTGGAACGTTCAAGCGATTAACGGCCGCGTATTGCGGCACTTGCCTGTGTGGAACACATGATGATGGATATTCAGGCGGTCAGGGAATACCTGCCGCATCGTTACCCTTTTTTGTTGGTTGACCGGGTTCTCGACGTGGAGCCAGGCAAGCGCATTGAAGCGATCAAGAACGTGACCATTAACGAGCCTTTCTTTAATGGCCACTTCCCCCACGAACCCATCATGCCGGGTGTGCTGATCATTGAAGCCATGGCCCAGGCTGCCGGTATTCTGGGGTTCGTTACCGAAAACAAGAAGCCCGGTGATGGCTACATCTATTTGTTGGTGGGCACGGACCGTGCACGCTTCAAGCGCCGGGTGGTGCCGGGTGATACTCTGCACCTCAGTGCCGAGTTCATCATGACCAAACGCAATATCCTCAAGTTTGCCTGCGAGGCCAAGGTCGACGGCAAGATTGTCGCCAGCGCCGAGATGCTGGTAGCTGAACAGAAGGTCTGAGTCGGGCGGCATATTCCCGCACGGGTTTGACGTATACTTCCCGTATTCACAGCAGAATAAAGCGAAACTTTCATGATACATCCGACCGCCCTTATCGATCCGGCCGCGGAGCTTGCAGAGGACGTGCAGGTCGGCCCCTTCACGGTCATCGGCCCCGATGTGAAAATTGGTGCTGGTACCGTCATTGAGTCTCATGTGGTCATCAAGGGACCGACCACCATCGGCAAGAACAATCGCATCTTCCAGTTCGCGTCCGTGGGCGAGGAGTGCCAGGACAAGAAGTACAAGGGTGAGCCGACCCGGCTGGAAATCGGCGATGACAATGTGATCCGTGAATCCGTGACCATCCATCGCGGCACGATCCAGGACAATTCCCTGACCAAAATCGGCAGCCGTAATCTGCTGATGGCCTATGTGCACGTGGCCCATGACTGCATCGTGGGGGACGACTGCATCTTTGCCAATAACGCCTCGATCGCTGGCCATGCCCAGGTTGGTAACGGGGTGATTCTGGGAGGCATGACCGGGGTCCATCAGTTCTGCAAGATTGGCTCCTATGCGATGACGTCCGGCTGCTCCTTTGTGATCAAGGATATTCCGGCCTACGTCATGGTCTCCGGGAACCCGGCCCATGCCCGGAGCATGAATTTCGAGGGAATGAAGCGTCGTGGCTGGTCAAAGGAGACCATCGCCTCCCTGCGCACGGCGTACAAGGTACTGTATCGGCAGGGTCTGACCCAGGAGCAAGCGATCGCGGAAATGGAGGCCATGGACGCTTCCCCCGAACTGCAGATCCTGATCGACTCCCTCAAGGCGTCCGAGCGCGGTATTACCCGCTAGATGAGCTCGCGTAAGGACGCTCCAAGGATTGCCCTGATCGCCGGAGAAGCCTCCGGCGATATTCTTGGTGCCGGCTTGATGCAGTCGCTGCAGGCGCGTTACCCGGATGCCCGTTTTATCGGGGTGGGCGGCGAGGAAATGACCGCTGCGGGCCTGTCCAGTCTGTTCCCCATGGAAAAACTCTCCGTGATGGGTATCACCGAGGTGATATCCCATTTGCCGGAGCTGCTGCGTCTTCGCAAGCAGCTGGTTGGCTTTCTGCTTGAACAGCAGCCGGATGTGGTGATCGGGATCGATTCCCCGGATTTTACCCTGCCCATTGCCCGTCGCCTTCATGACCAGGGTCTGAAAACGGTCCACTATGTGAGCCCCTCGGTATGGGCCTGGCGCCAGGGTCGGATCAAGGGAATCAAGCGCAGCATCGACCTGATGCTGTGTCTGCTGCCTTTCGAAGCTCGCTTTTATGAGCAGCACCAGGTGCCCGTGGCCTTTGTGGGTCACCCGCTGGCCGATCGGGTACCGCTGGAAACCGATACCCCTGCAGCCCGGGCCGAACTGGGGCTGACGGACAAGGGGGATATCCTGGCGGTTCTGCCTGGCAGTCGGGGCGGGGAAGTGGGGCAGCTGATGCCGGCGTTCCTGGATGCCATGGTGGCCCTGCACGCTCAGCGTCCGCAGTTGCACTTCGTGATCCCCGCTGCCAACGCGGCCCGCCGCGAACAGATTCAGACGTTGCTCGCGTCGACAGCGGATTTGCCGGTTACCGTGGTGGACGGACAAAGCCGCACGGTAATGGCGGCGGCAGACGTGATTCTGATGGCGTCCGGCACGGCCACCCTGGAAGGCTTGCTGGTTGGCAAGCCCATGGTGGTGGGTTATCGGGTGGGGAAGGTGACCTATGCCATTGCCCGCCGTCTGGTGAAAAGTGAATTTGTCTCGCTACCGAACCTGCTCTGCCGGGAACAGCTGGTCCCGGAGCTGATTCAGGATGGCCTCACCACCGATGCCATCGTGGAATCGGTCAATCACTGGTTTGATCACCCGGATCAGGCCGCGGCCCTCAAGTCCCGTTTCAGGGCGGTCCATGAACAGTTGCGTGGTGGCGCCAGTGAAAAGGCCGCGGACGCCGTGAGTCAGCTGCTGGAGCGGCGCTGATGGATCCGTTTTCCGAGTACGCCCTGGCTGAGCCCTTTATCCCGTCAGTGTTCCGCTGGCAGCCGGGGATGCGGGTCGCCGGGGTAGATGAAGTCGGCCGTGGCCCGCTGGTGGGTGCGGTGGTCACCGCCGCGGTGGTGCTGGACCCGCAGCGCCCGATCCCCGGTCTTGCAGACTCCAAAAAAATCAGTGAAAAGAAACGGTTGCAGCTGGAAGTTGAGATAAAGTCTCATGCTTTGGCCTGGTCCCTCGGGCGGGCCGAGCCGGAAGAAATCGATGAGCTCAATATTTTTCATGCTACCTTGCTGGCCATGCAGCGCGCGGTAGCCGCCTTGCCTCTTGACGTGCACGGCGTGCTGGTGGACGGTAATCGCGTCCCCGACTTTGCCTGCCCGGCAGAGGCGGTGGTGAAGGGGGATGGCCGGGTGCCGGCCATTTCTGCGGCATCCATTCTGGCCAAGGTGGCCCGGGACCGGGAAATGCAGCAGCTTCATGCCTTGCACCCCCAATATGGCTTTGACCGCCACAAGGGCTACCCGACCAAGGTTCACCTTGCGGCACTGTCGCAGCATGGCGCCCTGGATCAGCATCGCCGCTCTTTCGGCCCCGTAGCAAGAATTCTCGGGACCGATGCCTGACGCAAGCTGCGGGCATACCGGCGCATAACACGAATACAGAAAGACTGAGGAACACCCCATTGAGTGACCCCCGTTTTGTCCACCTGCGCCTGCACACCGATTATTCCCTGGTGGACGGGGTGGTGCGGGTCAAGGAACTGATCAAGACCTGTGCCAGCCAGTCCATCCCGGCGGTGGCAGTGACAGACGACTCCAACCTGTTTGCCATGATCAAGTTCTACTCCGCCGCCATGAAGGCGGGCGTCAAGCCGCTGATGGGGGCGGATCTGTGGGTGGAAAGCACGCATATCGACGAGCCGGCCAAGCTGTCTTTTCTGGTTCAGAATGAGCAGGGCTACCAGAATCTCACCTTGCTGATCAGCCGCGCCTGGCAGACCAACCAGGACCGGGGCAGGGCGCTGGTCAAAGCCGAGTGGCTGGAAGAGCTTCATGACGGCCTGATTGTGCTGTCTGCCGCCAGCCAGGGCGAAGTGGGGCAGCTGTTGCTGGCTGAAAAAACCGATCTTGCCCGTCAGCGGGCGAGCTGGCTGCAGTCCATTTACGGTGATCGTGTCTACCTGGAAGTCCAGCGCACCTCCCGTCCGGGGGACGAGGATTGTCTGCATGCCACCGTCGCCCTGGCGTCGGAACTGGGGATGCCGGTGGTGGCCAGCAACGATGTGCGGTTTATTCGCCGTGAGGATTTCGAGGCCCACGAGGCAAGGGTCTGTATCCACGATGGCAATACCCTGGATGATCCCCGTCGTCCCAAGAAATACTCCGAAGAGCAGTACCTGAAATCCGAAGATGAAATGGTGGCGCTGTTTTCCGATCTGCCGGAGGCGTTGGAGAACACCGTCGAGATCGCCCGCCGCTGCACCCTGGATATTCGCCTGGGCGAGAACTTCCTGCCGGATTTTCCGATTCCGGACGGCATGACCATCGAACAGTATTTCGAGAAGCTGTCCCGGGACGGGCTGGAAGAACGGCTCCAGGTATTACTGGACAAGAATGACCCGGAGTATGCGGAAAAGCGCAAAGAGTATGATGACCGGCTCAAATTCGAGCTGGATATCATCAACCAGATGGGATTTCCCGGCTACTTTCTGATCGTTGCCGACTTCATTCAGTGGGGCAAGGATAACGAAGTGCCGGTGGGGCCGGGGCGGGGCTCCGGTGCCGGTTCCCTGGTGGCCTATGCCCTCAAGATTACCGATCTGGATCCCATTGGCTACGACCTGCTGTTCGAACGTTTCCTGAACCCGGAACGGGTATCCATGCCTGACTTCGATGTGGATTTCTGCATGGAGAAGCGTGACCGGGTGATCAACTACGTGGCCGACAAGTACGGTCGCGATGCGGTCAGCCAGATCATTACTTTCGGCACCATGGCTGCCAAGGCGGTGGTACGCGACGTGGCCCGGGTGCAGGGCAAACCCTATGGTCTGGCGGACCGGCTTTCCAAGATGATCCCGCCTACCCCGGGGATGACCCTGGAAAAGGCCTATGAACAGGAAGAAACCCTGCGCGAGTTCCTGGAGAGTGACGAGAACTCTGACCGGGAGTCCGCCAACGAAATCTGGGAGATGGCCCTCAAGCTGGAAGGCCTGACCCGGAACGTGGGCAAGCATGCCGGGGGGGTGGTGATCGCGCCGGGCAAGCTGACGGATTTCGCGCCGCTGTATTGCGAAGAAGACGGCACCAACCTGGTGACCCAGTACGACAAGGACGATGTGGAATCCGCCGGGCTGGTGAAGTTCGATTTTCTCGGCCTGAAGACCCTCACCATCATCGACTGGGCAGTGAAAGCCGCCAATGTGAAGCGTCACCGGGAAGGCCTGGACGATCTCGATATCGACCATATCCCGCTGGATGATGTGCCCAGCTTCGACCTGCTCAAGAAAGGGGATACCACCGCGGTATTCCAGCTGGAAAGTCAGGGCATGAAGGAGCTGATCAAGAAGCTCAAGCCCGACGTCTTTGAAGACATTATCGCCCTGGTGGCCCTGTATCGTCCGGGGCCACTGGAATCCGGCATGGTGGACAACTTCGTCAACCGTAAACACGGTCGCGAACCGCTGGCCTACCCGGATCCGCAATACCAGCATGAATGGCTGGAGCCGATTCTCAAACCCTCCTACGGGGTCATCCTGTATCAGGAACAGGTGATGCAGATTGCCCAGGAGCTGGCCGGCTACACCCTGGGTGGGGCGGACATGCTGCGCCGGGCCATGGGCAAGAAGAAACCGGAAGAAATGGCCAAACAGCGCGCCATCTTCGAAGAGGGAGCCAAGGGCAAGGGGGTCGACCCGGACCTGGCCATGAAAATCTTCGACCTGGTGGAAAAATTCGCCGGCTACGGTTTCAACAAGTCCCACTCGGCGGCCTATGCGCTGGTGGCGTACCAGACCGCCTGGCTGAAGGCCCATTATCCGGCGGAATTCATGGCCGCCACCATCTCGGCGGATATGCAGAACACCGACAAGGTGGTGACCTTCATCGACGAGTGCAAGACCATGGGCTTGCAGGTGTTGCCGCCGGATGTGAACTCCTGCGGTTACCGCTTCACGGTGAATCCGGAAGGCGACATCGTTTATGGGCTGGGTGCCATCAAGGGCCTGGGCGAGGGCCCGATTGAGGCCATCGTGTCCGCCCGTGCTGACGGTGGCGGCTTCAAGGATCTGTTCGACTTCTGCCGTCGCATCGACCTGAAAAAGATCAACCGCCGCTCCCTGGAAGCCATGGTACGGGCCGGGGTGCTGGACAAGCTGGGCCCGAACGCAAGCTTCCACGACCGGGCCACCTTGCTGGCCACGTTGCCGGATGCCATTGCCGCCGCCGACCAGGATGCCCGCAACGAAGCGGCCGGCATCATGGATATGTTCGGTGCTGTGGATGAGAGTCCGGCTACCGCCGTGGAGTGGAAGCCGGCCCGGGCCTGGAACGATGACACCCGCCTCAATGGCGAGCGGGACACCCTGGGCCTGTTCCTTACCGGTCACCCCATTGATCAATACGAGAGTGAAGTCCGCCAGTTCGTCTCCGCCCGGTTGAACTCGCTGCAACCCACGGCCAAGGGTGAGGCCGCTACGGTGGCGGGGTTGGTGGTG
>NZ_LWEJ01000096.1:0-254 GCF_001635525.1 Alcanivorax sp. HI0007 | reverse complement strand
TCGCAGGCCCAGGTCCACCAGGCCGCGGTCACCCAGCTTGCGGAGAAAACGGTCGGTGGCGGTGATTTGCAGGCGGGTTCTGCGATCCCGGGCGCGCAGGCGGTTCAGCCTTGTGGTCAGACCATTGAGGATTTCCCAGTCGTGGAGGGATCCTTCCGGCTTGGCCACGAGCGGTGGCGTGAACTTCACCACGTTGCGCACCGCCACGGCCTGGAAGATGGGATCAAACTGGGCATGCTCCAGCTGGCCGGTGG
>NZ_LWEJ01000095.1:0-222 GCF_001635525.1 Alcanivorax sp. HI0007 | reverse complement strand
CCCATGGCGGGATTTGCCATTGCTCAGTGGCTCCCCTGGTTTCAGCCCCATAAGTTCTCCCGAATTCAAGCTAGGAGATTGTTAATGAAAGCACCCGTACGCGTAGCCGTTACCGGCGCCGCTGGCCAAATCAGCTATTCCCTGCTGTTCCGTATCGCCTCCGGCGACATGCTCGGCAAAGACCAGCCCGTTATTCTGCAACTGCTGGAAATCACCCCGGCC
>NZ_LWEJ01000094.1:0-248 GCF_001635525.1 Alcanivorax sp. HI0007 | reverse complement strand
GGCCGGCTTTTACTACCGGACCGAGCAGCGGCAGCTTGCCTTCAAACTCGATCACATAGTGCAGCTGACTGCCGCCGTTGCCGTTTTCGGAAAAGCGCATGGTGCCCTTGTGGTTCTTCAGGGGGCTACCCTTGCTGATCTTGTATTCGATCAGTTCGTTGGGGACCACCTTGGTGACGGTTTCTTCGAACGGCGGCGCGATCAGGATGCGCATACGGCGGGTGGAGCCCACGCCGTTGGGGCTGTCG